>JAFMFC010000015.1 GCA_017856375.1 Ilumatobacteraceae bacterium
GGGATTCCTTGGTGTTTTGCGCCGATGCGCGAAAAGTCGGCCTGCAATCTCGCCGTGGAGGATGCTCCGGTTGTCGATGTGCCGCCGTTCACCAACATGGGTCGCTACCCGCCGTTGTCGTTTCTCATCTCGGGCGTGGGAACGGTGTTCGGCCCCACCGATCTGTCGGTGCGTGCCTCGCGGGCGATCCTGGCTGCTGTTTGCACCTGTCTTGTCACCATGGCCGTTGCCCTGATCCGGCGTCGAGGGGTGTCCATGGCGCCACTGATGATGGCACTTGCTCCTGCCACGGTCTTCTTGTCGTCGACCATGAGTCCAAGTGGATTGGAGGCGGCCGCTGCACTTCTTTTGTGGACGTCGAGTTTGGCGGCGTTCGAAGACTCGGGAGACCGGTTTGCGCGTTGGTCCATGGCGTTGTCGGGTCTGGTGGTGATCGGCGCACGTCCGATTGGGGCTGCCATGTATGCGGTCATCGTGATGTTGACACTCGTGGCCTCTGGTGCCACTTTGTCGCTCGTCAAACAACTGCGCACGTTTCTTCCCATGTTCGGGGTGCACCTATTGGGCATCGTGGCGATGGGCTTCTGGTATGTGGTCGTGTACGACGCGCAGTCGTCGATATCGTTGGTCGCTGATCAGCCGCGCGCGAATTTGCTCGATCGCGTAGCCCATGGTCTTGCGTCCATCCCGCGTATGTTCGATGAAGGATTCGGCGATTTTGGCTGGTTGGACACGCCGATGCCGAGAATGCCCTTTTATCTCTTGCTGGCTTTTTTCTTTGCGGTAGTCGCCCAGGGTCTCGCTTCTTCACACAAACGGGCGGTAGGTGCCGTTGTCGGCATTGCCGGGGTGGTGGCGGTCATGGTGGTCGTCATCGATCTCAATTACTACGAATTGTTCCGTCTCTACGGTGTCCAGGGTCGACATGTGATGCCAATTTTGATCGGCCTGCCGATCGTTGCCGGTTGGAATCTGGCGAGATCGAAGCGACGAGATCTGGTGGTGGCCTCAGGCTGGGCAGTGGTCATGATGTGGGCCTTTTCGGGAGCCCTGCGTCGTTACGCGGTGGGAATTGAACCAGACAACGCATTCGACGTTCTCTTCTCGCCGGAGTGGACTCCGATTATCGGTGTGATGCCGAGCTTGGCGTCAATCGTTGTCGCGAGCAGCGCGTTCGCGTACTTCGCTCTTCGAGATTGACCCGCGGAGCTTCTGCCAACTACCGAATTGCTCGAGAGCACCGATTGTCTGGCCCATCACGTCAGGTGCGACAGGGTGACTGATCAGGAATCCCTGTGCTTTTGCACACCGCAACTCAGCGAGCGTCTGCAATTGGCGGACACTTTCGACACCCTCGGCAACCATGTCGAGGCCGAGCGATTCGCCCATTGCAATGATGGTGCGTACGAGTGAACGGGCACCGAGTTCGTCGGCCACGCCACTGACGAACGAACGATCGATCTTGATTCGCTGAATCGGGAAGCGCTGGAGGAGCGAGAGTGACGAATAGCCCGTGCCAAAGTCATCGATCGCTATGCGAACCCCCATATCGCACAATTGACGGAGCACGCCAAGAGCCTGCTCGGGCTCGCTAATCATGACGCTCTCAGTGACTTCGAGCCAAAGCTGATCCGCCGGAATGTGAGCGCGCATCAGGGCTTCAGCAACTACAGCGGTGAAGTTTGTGTCGTGCAACTGTCGCGGTGAGACGTTGACTGACATGGTTGCGTCGCGCCTGCATAAACCTTGATTGATCCAGTCGCGCAGATGGGTGAGTGCCTCGAGCAAGGCCCATGAACCGATGGGCACGATAGTTCCTGTCTCTTCTGCAATGGGGATGAATTCCGCGGGCGAGACCATGTTGCCGTCCTCGCGTTCCCAACGCATCAACGCTTCGAACCCCACCACCTCGCCGAGATCGATGTCGACGATGGGCTGGTGCACCAATCGCAGTTCTCTGCGTTCAAGAGCTCTATACAAAGCTGTCTCCACGGCCAGACGTTGAGTTGCCCGTTCGAGCATCGATTCATCGAATACTGCAATGCAGTTTCGTCCCGCATCCTTTGCTCGGTACATCGCCGTGTCGGCCTGACGCAGCAAATCTTCGGCGTTGGGAGGGTTGCCATGTTGGTGGGCGGCGACACCGAGACTGAACGACACGAACACGTCACCCTGGCGAACATTGAGAGGTTCTTTGAAGCACTCGAGAATTCGCTCGGCAAGAACGAGGGCTTCGGCGGTATTGCGATTGTCGGGATCGAGAACTACGAACTCATCACCCGAGATTCGTCCGACAATGCAGCGAACCGGGAGTGCATTGCGCAACCGCTGCGCAACTGCCACGAGAACATCGTCACCCGCTTGGTGTCCGAGCGAATCATTGATGTTCTTGAAACGATCCACGTCGACGAAAATCACGGCTGGCTGGGTGGAACGCGACCAGGCGACTCGTAGCGAATTCTCTACATGAGTGACCATGAGTGATCGATTTGGCAAGTTGGTGAGTGCGTCGGTCTGTGCCGCATGAACAAGCTGTCGCTGCGTGATTGCATTTTGCCGCACGGCTTGGGCAACCCGTGCGGTGACTGCGATAGCAAGGATGAAGATCGAAACGGCCCGTACGAGTCGGTCGGCGTCATCGACGGGGTCAGTGAGAGCGAGTACGACGACAGGGACGGTGAGCGCGCTCGTGGTGACGATTAGGCGACCAAGGAGTGGCCGCTCGGGGAGCGTTGGCCCTTGGGCTGTAAGTGAGGTGATGCTCGGATGGACGAAAGCAGCTGCAGCCATGAACATTCCCGCGATGTACGGAGAAAGTCCGTGCACGTCGGACCAACCGAGTCGCCCGGAATCGATCGATGCATAGATGAAGTCGCCCGCAAGGGTGAAGGTGATTGCTCCCGCGACGAACCAAACTGCGGGGCTGCGCGAGGTATCACCAAACAGCAGTGTGGCGAGGGTGAACAGCACGACGACACTGACGGCAAGAGTGACGCCGATGATTGCGGTCAGCGCGACGCTGCGACCTTCAAGGTCGATCGCCGGTTGCACCACGAGCATCCACAACAGGAACCACGAACCAGAGGCAACGATCAGTCCATCGGCGAGAACACTGCGCGGATCACTACCAAGTCGCCTCGACACGATGTAGAGCAGGCCGATTGCCAGAACTACTTGAACAACGAGGAACATAGACTCCGCAACGATTTGCAGATCTGCATCATTGGGGAAGGTCGCGTCGACCACCTGTCCCGCCACCGAAGATGCAGCGATCATGAGGAGGCCACCAAGAACCCACTTGTCCGGCTTGTTGACGAATGCCGCGAGGAGCAATGAAGCCGCCAAGCAGAAGGTCGATCCCAAGTAGAGGGCATCTGCCGATGACGAATCGGCGAGGAGCGAGTTGACTCCTGCGACCAGAAATCCGGTGCAGAGGAGCCCGATCGAGACCCTCGTCAACACACGCTTTTCCACGTGGACGACCGTACAAGATCCCCATTTGGCGCTTGTGGATGGAGTAATTTTGTGGTGGGCGAAGTGCGTCGATCGGGCGTGTTTTTCAACATGTCGATCGGACGTCTCAGCAATCTTTGAGGAGCCGCCCATGTTCGTCACCCGTCACTCACCAGTGACTGATCCTGCTCTCCGTGAGCAGCTGTGGCAGCTGTACGAGCGCGCCTATGAGCGAACTGCCGAGACGGCTGTCACTCACGAGATGTTGGATCGACAGGAGTTCAACGATCAGATGGGGGATTCCGCAAATCGCGCTTGGGTGGTGTGGGACGACACCACGCCGATTGCCATGACTCTCGTGTCAACCGATGTTCGCAGGACGCGTTGGTTGAGTGAGCATTACTTTCGCAAGAACTTTCCCGATCACTTCCGCGCAGGTCGTGTGCACTACGTCGTGTGGGCGGTGATCGATCCGGGTTACACCACGAAAGGTGCATCGATGTTCCTGGCTCGTCAGGCGATGGCGGTCGAGGCTCGGGAGGGGGCACTTCTCGTTTTCGACATGCCCGAAGAACATCAGCCAAACGCCGCTGGCGGCGCCGCCGAACTGATGTACCGCATGGCCAAGACCGTGGGTGGAGCCACACTGATGCCGCTTACGGTTCAGCGCTATTACGCACTTGATTTTTCCCGTGACGACCAATTGGCGAGCGAGACGGACCAGGACGTGAAACGTGAGGCAGCTACTCGGTAGGATTTGAGCACATGCACGAAGCCAGTGCTCACCCCGCCGCAGAATGACCGTTTCTTCTAATTCAGTGGTGTTTGTCGTGCCCGGAGCGCACCTAATGGCGGGTTTGTTGGGCGAGCGCGACGCTCACCTTCGTCTGATCGAACGGGCCTTTGCGGATTCGCAAGTCAGCGTGAGGGGCAACGAGGTTTCGATTGCGGGACCGGATTCAGAATTGTTGGGTCGGTTGTTCGAAGAGTTGACCAATCTCCTGCAACGAGGAGAGACCCTTACCGACGACGTCATTGTTCGCAGTATTTCGATGGTCCGCCAACACGAGCGCCCAAGTGTCTTGTTGACAGAGGAAATCCTGAAGACCGGTGTCGGTCGCAGCATCAAGGCCAAGACGTCTGGGCAACGTCGGTACGTGGATGCCATTCGCGACAACGTGATTACTTTTTGTTTGGGCCCCGCCGGAACCGGAAAGAGTTGGTTGGCCGTCGCGATGGCGGTTCAAGCGCTGCACAACAAGCGCGTGCAGCGGATCATCCTCACTCGTCCCGCGGTGGAGGCTGGAGAGCGCCTCGGTTTTCTTCCTGGAGATTTGACGGCCAAGATCGACCCCTACTTGCGGCCGCTCTATGACGCGTTGCATGACATGGTCGGCGCTGATCATGCACGAACGCTCTTGGAGCGCCAGGTGGTCGAAGTTGCGCCACTTGCTTTCATGCGCGGGCGCACTCTCAACAACAGTTTTGTGATTCTCGACGAGGCCCAGAACACCACACCCGAGCAAATGAAGATGTTCCTCACCCGAATCGGATTCGGCTCCAAAGTTGTAGTGACTGGTGACACCACGCAAGTCGACCTAGCAGGTGGTCGGAGCGGGCTCGCTGGGTTGGAGCCGATGCTCGGTCAAATCGACGATCTTGCTTTTGTCCACTTGGACGGGAGCGACGTGGTGCGTCATCGAATCGTTGCTGACATCGTTGCTGCCTACGAGCGGCGTGATCAATCGTGATCGACCCACGAGTTGGTCGACTGAAGCCTCGTCGCGCCGGTGGTGACGGCGAACCTGAAGTCTTCTGTGCAGATGAACAGTCGGACCATGCCATCGATTTGAGTCGCTGGCAGCGACTCGCCCTCAATGTGCTTCGCGACGAGGGAGTGTCCGGCGCTGCAGAGATGACGGTGATCTACGTGGATCGCGACACTATGGCGAATTTGAACCTCCAATACATGGGCAAGGTGGGTGCTACGGACGTGCTGGCATTTCCTCTCGACATGATCGAGGCAATGCGGACGCCAGGTCCTGGCGCACAGAGCAAGAGTCCGGACAAGTCGCCACCGCACCTCGGTGATTTGCCCTTGTTGTTGGGAGATGTCGTGATCTGTCCGTCCGTGGCATTCGATCAAGCTTCAAGACATGCCGGAACATTCGATGACGAGATGGCTCTTCTGTTGGTTCACGGAATACTTCACGTGTTGGGCGAGGATCATGACAACGAAGTAAATGAGCAAAGGATGCATGCGCGCGAACGTGCCCATCTCGAACGCCACCACTGGCACGGTGAGGCACCGAGCGCCTTCCGCCACATTCCGGAGTCAGCGTCTTGATCGCAGTCACATTTACGACGTTCGACATCTGGATGGCGACTGCCATCGCGTTGTTGCTCCTCGTTCTCGTCGTGCTGGCGTTAGCGGAAATGAGTCTTTCCCAGATGACTCGTCCGCGGGCCAACGCACTCGCCGAAAGTGGTTCGAAGTCCGGTAAAGCGTTGGCGAGATTGGCGTCTGATCCGACGCGCTGGGTGAATCCATTGTTGTTGACTGTCAACATTTGTCAGACGGTTCAGGCCACTCTCACGGGAATTGTGGCCGGTCGCCTCTTTGGCGCGCCTGGCGTCGTGGTTGGTGTTGTACTCAACGTGATCGTGTTTTTCGTTCTCGCTGAAGCAGTTCCGAAGACATACGCGGTTCTCAATCCTGTGCGTGGCGCAATGTTCACCGGTCGCATGGTCGAAGCGCTGGTCTCGTTTTGGCCTTTGAGAGTGTCATCCAACTTGTTGATCAAACTGACCAACGTGATCGTCAAGGGCGAAGGTCTCAAGGAAGGTCCGTTCATCGGCGAACAGGAGTTCCTTGGCATCGTGGAGGCGGCCGCTGAAGACAGCGTGATCGAGCACGAGGAACGAGAATTGATCAAGTCGGTCATCGAATTCGGTGACACTGTGGTGCGCGAAATCATGGTTCCTGCGCCTGATGTCGTCAACCTTGAAGTGACGATGACGGTGAGTGCAGCTCTGGATCGTGCAGTGGGAGAGGGCTTCAGTCGATTTCCGGTCGTCCGCACCACTGACGATGGTCCCGATGTGGTGGGAATGGTGAACGTGAAGGACTTGGTTGTCGCTGAACGCTCTGGCAAGGGGGCAATCACGATTGACACGTTGGTCAGACCAGTGGAGTTCGTCCCCGAGACGAAACTCGTGGCTGATCTGATGCGTTCAATGCAGGCGAACAAGTATCACCTTGCCGTCGTGGCGGATGAGTACGGATCGATTTCTGGAATCGTCACTCTCGAAGATTGCTTGGAGGAATTGGTGGGCGAAATCGTCGACGAGCACGACGAAGAACGAGCCAAGATCCAACGACTTTCCTTGACCGACTATCTGATTGACGGATCGATCGCGATAGATCAAGCGAACGAGGAACTCGGTCTTGGAATCCCCGATGGCGACTTCGAAACCGTCGGTGGCTTCGTCTTCACCACGTTTGGTCGCGTTCCGACCAAGGGAGAGCACGTGGTTTTCAACTCATGGCGTTTCACCGTCATGGAGCTTGACGGGCGTCGAATTCAACGAATTGCGTTGCACCGAATGAATCCACTCATCGGCTGAATCAGAGTTTTCAGCGTCCACTATCGTCATACAGATGGACGTATCTCTCAGTGGCAAAGTTGCTCTCGTTACCGGCGGTTCGCGAGGCATCGGTAAGGCAATAGCCCAAACTTTCGCAGAGTCTGGCGCGCGGGTGATGATCACCTCGCGTAAAGAGGATTCGCTCAGGCAGGCGGCAAGTGAGATGAATGGCGAAGTCGAAGTGTTTCCCGCAAATGCGGGCGACCTCGATGGAATCAAATCTTGTGTTGATGCGACCATGGATCACTTCGGGGCCATCGACATCTTCGTGAACAACGCGGCGACGAACCCGTATCTTGGGCGCACGCTCGAAGTCGATCCCGCTCGCTTTGACAAGACGTTTCAAGTCAATATTCGTGGCCCATTGTTCTGGTGTCAGTCAGTTTGGGAGGCCTGGATGAAAAAGAATCCTGGTGTGATGATCAACATTGCATCGGTTGGAGGACTGCGTGCAGAGGTCGGCCTCGGCGTCTACAACATCACCAAAGCAGCCATCATCCACATGACTAGGCAGCTGGCAAGCGAACTTGGTCCATCCCGAGTTGTTGGAATTGCACCCGGTCTCGTGCAGACCGATTTTGCCAAGGTTCTCGTCGAGAACGTTGGCGACAAGCTCGCCGAGCGCTTACCCACTAAACGCCTGGGTAATCCTCAGGACATTGCCAATCTGGCGACCTTCCTCGCCTCCGAAAAGGCTTCGTGGATTACGGGCGAGACGTTCGTGATCGATGGTGGTGGAGGAGTGAGTTCGGAGCGAATGTAAGTCGCTAGCGCCAGGCCACGGTGAGCAGAGCCTGCTGGTCCACTTTGCCCAACGTCGTGCGGGGAATCTGATCCACGAAGCGAATCTCCTTCGGTGCATGGATGGGACTTAGTTCGTCACGGACGAAACCACGAAATTGATCGGCATTCGGGGACTTTGCCATTGTTACGACCCAGGCAACCACACGTGAGCCCCATTCGGGATCTGGGAGACCGCGTACGGCACAATCTGCCACCTGAGGGTGAGCAAGGAGGGCATCTTCGACCGTCTTGGGCCAGACCTTTTCGCCACCGGTCACGATGAGATCGCCGCGACGACCGTGCACCGTGAGTTTTCCATCTGCTTCCAAGTGACCAAGATCACCAGTTAGGAACCACTCCGCGAGGTTCTCGCCAAAGCGATAACAACGCATCAGGGAGGGGGATTTGATCAGAATCTCGCCCTCGACGATTCGGATTTCGACGCCGTCTAGTGGTTGTCCGTTGTAGACGACACCGCCCATGGTTTCGGTGAGGCCATAGGTGGTGACCACGTTTGCCGGCAAATCTTTGGGCATTGACGACCCTCCGAGGAGAACCTTGCGAAAAACCGAGCTGTCAATCCGGCGCAATGCGGTCAACACGAGCGACACGTGGGTTGCGCCATCTTTTGCAGCGGCGAGCACGCGCTCTGCCTGAAATGACTCGTGCACGGTGAGTGGCATGCCCATGGTGTGGCAGCGAGAAAAGACAGAGAATCCCCCGACATGACTCGGGGGAAGGCAAAGCAGCCAGTGACTCGCTGTCGTCAATCCGAGGCGGATGAACGAAGCACGGGCTGAAGCGGCAATCGAATCGTGCGTATGAACCGCTGCGCGTGGCTGGCCCGTACTGCCACTGGTCATGACTACGAGCGCGTCGCCTTCTTCTACGGGTACTCCAGAAAGATGCTGGGCGCTCTCGTCAGAGCCGATCAACATGGTTGCGCCTGCGAGTGTCACGTGCTTCCGCTTGAGTTCAGGAGACAGTCGTTGGTCAAGAATCATCACGGCATTGCCTCGTTCCCATTCGTTCTCGACTAATTGGAAGAGTCGCGGCGAAGAAGGAAGGTCGAGAGCAACGAGGTCGCGCACATGCTCATCGTATGGTCGTAATCTTCGCTTAGACGCAGCTTGACATGTGGCAACATTGACCAATGGCGAACGCACGTACATGGGTTGCCGGTTCGCGCCCAAGAACTCTCGTTGCGGCAATCGTTCCCGTGGCGGTGGGATGGGCGAGCGCGATTCGGCATTCCGGCGATGAATTTCGGTCGTTGATGTTGTTTCTCGCGCTGGTCGTGAGCGTTGCCCTGCAGGTGGGGGTCAATTTGGCCAATGACTACTCAGACGGTGTTCGGGGGACCGACGACAAGCGGGTCGGACCACTTCGTTTGGTGGGGTCGGGACTGGTTGCGCCTCGAGATGTCAAACGGGCAGCGTTCCTGTGCTTCGCCGTTGCCGCGATGGCAGGTTTGCTCATTGCTGCCAATACATCGTGGTGGCTGATCGCAGTTGGCGCAGCGAGCATCTTGTCGGCTTGGTTCTACACCGGAGGACCACGACCCTACGGCTATGCGGGTTTCGGCGAAGTCTTCGTCTTCGTTTTCTTCGGCTTAGTAGCGACCGTAGGTACCGCGTACGCAGTTACAGGAGTTTTCGATGTCTGGGCCTTTCTTCCGGGTTCAGCGGTAGGAATTCTCGCCACGCAATTGCTGGTCGTGAACAATCTTCGTGACATCCCGACTGACGGCCCTTCGGGCAAGCTCACTTTGGCGGTGCGTATGGGAGACCGAGCTACACGAATTCTCTTCGTGACGCTCTCCTTTGTCTTCTTTGTCATCGTTGTTGTCAGCAGTCTTACTGAGCGATGGTCGCTCATCGCGATACTGGGGCTGATAGTGGCGTGGAAACCGAACCGCGATGTCCTTCGCGGCGTGTCAGGGAAAGATCTGGTTCCTGTGCTCGGGGGAACCGCGCGTTTTCAGATGACAGCGGGCGCGTTATTGGCGATTGGAATCGCGGTTTCGTAGGTCTCCGAGCCAAACTTCGATCGTCTCGAGGGTTGCTTCTGGTTGTTCGAGGTGACAGGCGTGTCCTGCATTCTCAATCGTGGCGATCGTTACGTTCTTCAGACATGCACGGAGGCGTTGGGCGAGTCCGACAAATTTCACGTCGCGATCGCCTGTGATTACGAGAATGGGCAAATTCAGCCCAGATAATTCGCTATCCAAAACTCGTTGACGTCCCGTCCCCAAGGTGCGAAGAGCATACGCAAGACCATCTTTTGAATTTCTCAAACGATCCCGATGGTCGAGACCCCGCACGCCCTCAAACATCGGCTGTTTCAGCCACTCATCGAGAAACTCGTCCACTCCAATTTCCTCGATACGCATGGCCAGATCATCATCGGCATCTCTTCTGATTCGTCGCTCATTTTCATCGACAATGCCAGGATGCGCGCCAATGAGGATGAGTCCCTTTAATTTTCGGGAAGGATGAAGCGCTGTGTGCAATGCCAGCCTCGCTCCCATGCTGTAGCCGACCAGAACCGAGTCCGTGGTGGCTTCGGCAATCAGACCGCCTGCTTCGTCAAGGGACATTGGGCGAGCGGTGGTGTCGCCGTGCCCGGGTAGGTCGATGAGCGAAACAAGATGGTTTCTCGCCAACCGATCGGCAAGGGGTTTCCATGACTCATGGGTCTGAGTAAATCCATGAAGTAGGGCGATCTTCGGCTCGCCATTGCCCAGTGAACTTGTTGCGAGGAAATTCATGCGTCTGCGAGCTTGTTCATTACGCGTACGAAGAACTCTGGTTCTTGAGCTCCAGAGACTGCCCACTGATCCTCGAAGACGAAGGTTGGTACCGCGGTGATGCCGGTTTCGTGCGCCATTTTGATGTCATTTGCCAATTGCTCTTGTGCAAAGTCTGTCTCGAGAACGAGGTCGATCGAAGACGAGCTCATCCCCGCAGATGCCGCAAGATTGCGAAGAGTCAAGTGGTCGGCAATGTTCATCCCATCGACGAAGTACGCACGGTACAAGGCGTCGAGGAGAGCTTGAGCATTGATGGGCTGGGCTGTGAGGAGAAGGCGATGGGCAAGTTGTGTATTTGCGCGCTTAGCCACGTTCATGTTCATTTCGAGTCCTGCCTGATGAGCCGCTTCGGTGACGCGCTCGAGGATGCGCTTGGCCTTCTCCATTCCGCCGAACTTGGCGGCGTATGCCTCGATGACCGGTTTGGCTTCGCCCTCAGGCGCTGTTGGATCGAGCTGGTAGGGCCCAAATGAGACCTCTACCTGGAAATCCGGTCGGCTGCTGCGGACGATTTCCAACGCTTCGTCAAATCGGGACTTGCCGATGTAGCACCACGGGCAAACGAGATCCTGGAAGATTTTGACCCGCATGGGTGCAACGATAGAGGCAATGCAGATGTCTCCTTCCGCTGCGGTGACGATGTGTCGCACTTTGTTGGATGAATGGGCAACCCTCGGCGCGCGGCATGCGGTCGTGGCGCCGGGTTCTCGCTCAACTCCGATGGCGCTCGCTCTCATTGCCGACGACCGGTTTCAGGTGCACATTTTTCATGATGAACGCAGTGCGGCATTTGCGGCCCTGGGAATCGGGTTGTCAACAAATCAACCGGGAGTGTTGCTTTGTACGTCCGGCACCGCTGCGGCAGAGTTTTTCCCCGCAGTGGCAGAGGCATCGCAATCCTGCGTCCCGATGATCGTGTGTACTGCCGATAGACCTCCCGAATTACAGGGAGTTGGTGCACCACAGACGATGGATCAACAACACCTCTACGGGGGTTACGTTCGCTCCTTCGTCAATGTTGCCCCTCCATCGTTCGAGGAAAGCGATACATGGCGAGCAATCGGCAGGTCGTCTTACGTGGCCAGTGTCAGCTTGCCTGCCGGGCCGGTGCACGTCAATCTTCAGTTTCGCGACCCGTTGGTAGGAGTTGCCTCAGACTTGCCACCCCGAAGCGAAGATGACCAGCGACTCGACAAGGTGCCAGCGGTTGATCTGCAGCCGATCACGGCTCTCGGTCAGATGGGGAACGGATTGATCTTGGCTGGCGCCGGGGTTGACGATCCCCAAGCCCTAATCGAACTGAGTTCTCGATTGGGTTGGCCACTCTTGGCCGATCCCCGAAGTGGATGTCGTGCGTTTTCGGGACACGTGATCACGCACGCGGATTCGATCCTTCGTCACGCGGACACTGCGAAGCGACTCGTTCCCCACGTGATTCTTCGAGTGGGGGAACCACCTGTTTCCAAGGTGGTCAACCAGTGGGTGGCGAGCACCAATGCCCGAGTCGTCGCTATCGCTCCCCAGGGTCGCCGAATCGACCCTGAAGGAGTAGTGAACGAGCACATCACATGCAATGTGGGTGATCTCGTCAAGGCACTTGCCGGTGTCAAACCCAACACCGAGTTATTCGAGCGGTGGTGGGAGGCCGAGTCGACAGCTAGGTCGGTGATTGCCGATGTGGTGGAGAGCGAAACGCGGATCACTGAGCCTTGGGTGGCACGAGTAGTCGCGTCGTCTATGGGTGCGGAGGAGGTATTGCTGTTGTCGTCTTCGATGCCCGTTCGTGATGTGGAATGGTTCGCCGAGCAATGTCCATCCGCCGTGTATTCAAATCGGGGGGTAAATGGCATCGATGGTGTTGTCTCGACCGGTGTCGGTATCGCTCTCGGATCCGGACGACGTGTGACGATTTTGATCGGAGATATCGCGTTTTTGCACGACAGCAATGCCTTGATCAATCTTGGTGAACGTGGAGTAGAGGTGCGCATAGTGGTCGTCGACAATCGAGGAGGGGGAATTTTTTCTTTTCTCGATCAGGCGAAGGTTCTCGATCGCGCCCCGTTCGAACGCTTCTACGGCACGCCTCACTCGAGCAACCTCGAGGCACTCGCACACGCACATCAGGTAAATGCGCACACCTCCACACAAAGGGCGCAGTTCGCAGAATTGCTTGCAGGAATGGTTACGGGTGTACTCGTGGTCGAGACGAATCGGGATGCCAACGTGCAAGACCACCAATTCATCAACGATGCAGTCGGCAGGACTCTCGCCCTGGGTGCTACGCGCCAGTGATAGCGCGTGTCATTGCTTGCAATTTGGCCTCCGTCTCGGCGAATTCGGCCTGAGGATCGCTGTCGGCGACAATTCCCCCTCCGGCAAAGAGATGCGCGGTACGACGATCGGCGCTGAACTCGGCACAACGAATCGTCACGGCGAATGTTCCATTGCCGTGGCGATCGAACCAACCGATCGCTCCGCCATATCTGCCGCGTTCGAAACCCTCTACTCGCTTGATCAGGGCCATTGCGGCCCCGCGAGGGTGTCCACCCAAAGCGGGCGTGGGCGACAGGGCGTAAGCAGCATCCAGTACGTGCAGTGGAGGATCGCTTAAGCGTCCGATCAGCCGTGTTCCCAGGTGTTGGACGTTGCCAACCGGAATCACATCGGGCTCGGGCTCCCAATCGAGAAATGAACAGTAGGGGAGAAGAGTGTCGTGGACCATGTCGATCACCACGCGGTGCTCGACTTGATTCTTTGCACTTCGTCTGAGTACTTCAGCGAGACGGGCATCAGATTGCGGATCACCCGTTCGTCGAGTCGTTCCAGCGAGCGGGTGACTAGAAATCTCATCCGATCTCCGTGAGACGAGCAATTCCGGGGAAGCTCCGATCAGGCCATCGAATGAGAAGCGAAAGCTTTGCGGATAGTTTTCACGAAGTCGCACCATTACTGCTCGCGTATCGATTGGCTGATCGCTGTCGATGTAAATGTTTCGGGCAATCACCACCTTCGTCAAATTGCCAGCGCATACTTCGTCGCGACCAGTTCGCACAGCCTTCAGATAATGCTCGACAGATACGCCGTGGCGAATCGTGAAATGACCTTCAAGAGTCGCGACTTCGACACCCATGGTGGTGCGTTGCGCGCTGTCGAGACTGGTGAGCCAACAATCCCCGGAACTCGTTCGAACGAGGACTTCCTCGGGAAGGAGGAAGTGATGCGGGGCGGAAGAATCGAAAGGAATGGCGCCGAGGAGAAGCGGACCCGACCCAATCGAAGCGACTTCGTCGTCAATGTCAATCGAGTCGAGAAACTCGCGTGCAGCTTCTCTTGGTACTCGCGCAGCAATACCCCGAGTGGCGATACCGAAATCAGGGCCACTGAAGAGCGCCCCGGTACTCCCGGCAAATGACTCGAGGTCGTCTTTCGTGGTCAATCGTCGCGTGACGAAGCGCATCAAATATTCCGCGTCCCGACGAAAAGTTGGGTGAGTCCTCCACTCAATTGGTGATGCTGTGCATCAGCGAAGCCGCTCCTGCGCAGAATGTCGACAATCTCGTGGCTGGGGGGCAGGTAGGCCACGCTCTTAGGCAAGTAGCGATAAGCGGCACCATCCGAGAGGAGTCTTCCGATCAACGGCACCAACTTCCCGAAGTGGATGGCATTGCCGAATCGAATGATCGGGTTCGTCGGCCTTCCGACATCGAGCAGAGAGATTCGACCGCCAGGTTTCACGACACGCGCCAACTCGACGAAGAAGTCGGGAAGGTTGAGCAGGTTGCGCAAAGCGAAACCACAAATTGCGCCATCAACAGAGTGGTCGCCGAGGGGGAGTCGCAGAATGTCGGACTGAGTGCGTGGGGTCCCGCTGCGATCCTGTTGCAACATGCCGAGCGAGAGGTCAAAGGAGAAAGCCCGCAGACCACGTTTACTTAGTTCGATACACAAATCACCAGTGCCGCTTGCCAGGTCGATGACGAGTGAACCGACGGGAAGGTCTAGTTCGCGAACTGCCCTACGCCTCCACAGAACGTCGAGCCCGAAGGTCATCAAACGATTTACTAGGTCATATCGTGGGGCTATCGCATCGAACATCTGGCGAACTGCGACCACCTTGTCGCGTCCAGAGGGGAGACGATCGGTATCCCAGCTCGGACGAAGGTCCGGCGACGAGGTCATGCCGAAAGGCTACGGGATCGTGTTTCCAGAAGGTTCGTCGAGCATCAACTTGGTAATGCACTCCCAACACCGCAACACTGGGGAGATGGTGGTTGGACATGATTGATTTCACCTTTTCGGAAGATGTTGAAGCTGTTCGCCAAAAGGTTCGTCGCTTCATGTCGGAAGTCGTTCGTCCGGCGTGGGATTCGATTGATCAAGATGACCGGGCCAAGGTGGTGGCGACCATCGTGGAGTTGCGACGTATGGCGCGTACCGAATGGAAGCTGTGGCTTCCGCACATGCCCGCTGAATGGGGTGGCATGGGCCTGGGACCGACCGCGATGGCGGCGGTTTCAGCCGAAGCTGCTCGCGTGCCAATTGGTCCGTATGTGTTGAATGCCCAGGCCCCAGATGAGGGCAACCAGCACACCCTGTTGCACTGGGCGACCGATGAACAAAAAGAGAAATTTCTTCGTCCATTGTGTGACGGCACTGCTCGTTCATGTTTTGCAATGACCGAGCCCGAGGTGGCGGGCAGTGATCCCACTCTCATTCGAACCCACGCTTATCGCGACGGCGACGAATGGGTGATCAATGGCCACAAATGGTTTATCTCGGGGGCAAGGGGTGCGAAGTTTGCTCTACTGATTGCACGCACCGAAGAGAATCCGGATATCCCGCAAGCCGCGAATTCCTGTTTTATTGTCGAGCTACCTGCAAGCGGCTGGAAAGTGGTACGTGACGTCGAGACGATGGCTGGTGGTCACAATCACTGCGAGATCTTGATTGAAGATCTCCGTGTACCCAACGCGAACATGCTTGGGGGAAGAGGGCAAGGCCATCTGCTTGGGCAGTACCGTCTTGGCCCAGCACGACTGGCACATTGCATGCGTTGGATCGGTCAGGCGGAAACGGCGCTCGACATGATGGTTGATCGCGCCTTAAACAGATTCTCTCACGGGTCGTTGCTTGCGGAGAAGCAAGGAATCCAATGGTTGATCGCTGATTCGGCGATGGAGCTGTACCAGGGCAAGCTCATGGTGCTGCATGCTGCATACAAGATCGAACACGGCTTGGATTTCGTTTCGGAAGTGTCCATGGCCAAGCACTTTGTGGCAAATAGCTTGTGGCGAATCGTAGATCGCGCAATCCAGGTGCACGGCGCCTTGGGTTACTCGACAGACACGCCTTTGGCGCACATGTTGCAGCAAGCAAGATGGAGTCGTTTCGCCGATGGTGCCGATGAGATCCATCAGATGCGTATTGCTCAACGAACCATTGCGGCCTACAAAGACCACGGGTCTACGAACAAAGCAACGGGAGAACTGCCGCTATGACCTTGACCCCAGTATTCGGTGTTTTCATTCCTCAGGGATGGAAGATGGAATACGCCGGTTACGGAACTTCGACGGATCAGTGGCGTCGAAGCGTCGAGATAGCTCAACTGGCGGAACGAGTGGGTCTTGATTCTGTGTGGGTATACGACCACTTTCACAACGTTCCAAAGCCTGCACACGAGTCGGTCTTTGAGTGCTGGACGATGATGGCGGCGATTAGCCAAGTGACTTCCACTATCCGGCTCGGACAGATGGTCGGCTGCAATCTCTACCGCCCTCCGACCCTCTTGGCCAAGATCACGAGCACGCTGGACGTGATCTCCGGCGGGAGGCTCGACTGGGGCATTGGAGCTGGCTGGTACGAAAACGAGTGCCGCGGTTACGGGTACGCATTTCCTACACCGAAAGAGCGCATCGGAATGCTTCGCGAGGCAGTAGAGATCGTCACGTCGATGTGGACTGAGCGAGAAACCACGTATTCGGGAACGTTTTACCAGGCCAACCGAGCAAATTGCGATCCAAAGCCGTTGCAACAACCACGCCCGCCAATCTGGATTGGCGGAGGAGGCGAGCAACTTACTCTTCGGGTGGTCGCTCAACATGCCGACTGGTCGAACTTTGGAGGTAATCCTGCAGAGTTCATGCACAAGCGTGACGTTTTGAGGCAGCACTGCGAAAAGGTAGGCCGAGACGAATCGAGCATTCGTAAGTCGTGGTCTCCGGAGATCGCAATTCGTGAGTCGGAAGACGACTTGAAAGCTCTCCAACGCACGAGTGTTCGGCGGGAATCCTATGAGGATTGGAAGGCGGGGAATCTGATCGGATCTCGCGCTGAAGTAACCGACAAGATTGGTCGCTACCTCGAGATGGGCTGCAGCGGATTCATCCCTTGGTGTGTCGACTATCCGAATTCAATGTCGCTCGAAGTTTTTGCTGAGATAGCGCGAACGTTTCGTCAGCCGTAGTAACGGAAGATGACCTCGGCAACACACGCCGGCTTGGTCGCGCCTTCCACCTCAAACGTGACTTCGAGTGCCACTTGGTAGCCGCCTTCAATCTTGTCGGCGGCGAGCAACTTGGCCCCACAGCGCAACGATGATCCAACGGGCACGGGCGACATAAAACGCACCTTGTTCAACCCGTAGTTGACTCCCATCTTGACACCATCAACGTGCCACACCTTGGGCAACATTCCTGCGACGAGCGAGAGGGTCAGATACCCATGCGCAATAGTTCCTCCGAACGGTCCGCTCTTGGCCCGCTCCGTGTCCAAGTGGATCCATTGGTGATCATCGGTTGCATCGGCAAACGTCTGTACGCGATCTTGTGATACGACCATGTACGGGCTGAAGCCGAGGTGTTTCCCGACGTAATTCGGAAGTTGGTCAAGTCCTTGGACGGTTGTGCTCATGCTTCCAGTTTGCCAGAGCGGGCAACCCGCGCAAGATTCAGTGGAACCAGATGCGCTGGTGCTCGCGGCTCTGCGGATGCAAAAGCAACACCACGAGAGCAACATTGAAGAGCAGGCTGATCGAGCCTCCGCCGAAAACTCGACCAGTCACGTGGTCGTAAAGACTGATCGGAGAGCCGAATCCGAAGGTGGATAGAGCGCTCCTCGTGCCGATGATGTTGAGGGCAAAGGGTGAGAAGCTGGCTGCAACGGCAAGTCGCCATCCGAGTCGCAGGTCATTTGCCATCAGCAGTCCCCCAAATGCATACAGACCGACGACGCCGAGCACCACGATGAAGCCGAGGTCGTAGCGACGCATCAGATAGCCCTCGACTCCGGAGCGATCGACGATGGCGAGCAGTGCAAACACTCCGTCGAGGTAAAGCAGCCATGTGGCGATCTGCAGCGTTTGTGGTTGCATGCGATCAAACCACTTGCGAAAGTTGACGTTCACCGCCCACAAGTGTGGCAGAAGTAACCTGCCTCCATGCGAATGGGCTTCGTCATGTTGGCGGGTAGGCCCAATGTCGGAAAGTCGACCTTGCTGAATGCCTTGTGTGGTCGCAAGTTGAGCATCGTCTCAGACAAACCGCAGACAACTCGTCATCGGATACGCGGGATTTTGAATACCGAAGATGCACAAATCGTTTTTGTTGATTCGCCTGGAATCCACAAGCCGAAGACGGCCTTGGGTGAACGCGTAAACGAGCAGGCATATGGGGCGATTGCCGACACTGATGTTTATTGTCTGGTGATTCCTGCTGATGAGCCATTTGGCACGGGAGACCAGTGGGTGGCCAGTCGACTTGACATGACGAGAACAATCGTGGTGTTGAACAAGACCGACAGCGTGTCTAGAGAGCGTGTTCTCGAACAATTGGCTCGCGTCGCCGAACTTGGGGCGAGCGCATACTTTCCCGTCTCCGCGCGAACAGGCCAGGGCCTCGATTCCCTCATTGAAGAACTCACTCGGATGCTTCCTGAGGGACACGCGATGTATCCAAGCGATATGCAGACGGAGACTTCGCCTGAAGCATGGGTGGCGGAGCTGGTTCGTGAGGTATTACTAGATCTCACGCATGACGAATTGCCATATTCGATTGCCACTCGAGTGACGAGCGTCGAAAACAACGTGTTTCATTGCGAAATTGTGGTCGAGCGCGAAAGTCAAAAAGGAATGGTGATTGGCAAGGGTGGAGCAGTGTTGCGTGAGATCCGTCGCCGAGTACGCAAGGAGCTGCCAAAGGGCGCAGGGCTCGAGTTGGTGGTGACGGTGGACAAGGACTGGCAACATCGTCCCGACCGGGTGCAGCGGCTGGGGTACTAGCCGCCAATGAGTACGGCTGGGGTACTAGCCGCCAATGATCAACATGGCGTAGTCGTCGAAGGTGACCGGCGTCCCCGCGGCAACAAGATCGCCCCGTCCGCGGGGTACGGCAATCGGAATGTTGTCGACAACAAATGCCACCTGTCCGATTCCTGGTCGGGAAGTGAGCGTGGCAACGATTTGGGCGATTGCCAAACGTTGGTCGGATGGGGCCAACGAGCGGAGGAACGACTCCGGCACCGTGACGGTGGCGACACCACGTGACAGCTCCACTGTTACGTCCAGTGTCTGCGGAATTGCGCTCCGTAATCCGGCATAACTGGGGTCATTGAGCGGTCCCGACCCGAGCAACGACAACGCTTGCTCCGGTGATGCAGGGCTGACCACGTTGGTCTGCACTTTGAGCAATCTGGCGCCGAGGATGAAATAAAGATCCACCAGTTCGTTAACCATTTGTGCGGTGTTGAGATCATCTTCGACGAGGGTCGTCGTGGTCGACGCCACTGTCGTCGTCGCGGCTTGGGAGAGGCTGAGCGGGATTTCCGAATCATCGATCCCCGAAAACTCGCCGTTTCCTGCTACCGCACAGGAGGAAAGAAGGGATGTAGCCAACAGCCATTGCGCAAAGCCCCGCGACCTCACGTCATACCTCTTGGAATTTGTACGACGAAGCGTGCTCCACCATCCGGACCTGCCTCGGCCCACGAGCGACCTCCCATCGCTCGGGCGTGTTCTTGAACAATGGCAAGACCAAGCCCGCTTCCTATGCTCGTGCGACTTGCTGTGCCACGCGAAAAACGCTCAAAAATGCGTTCCCGCTCACTTGCGGCTATTCCCGGACCAGCATCGATCACGGCAAGGTCGTAGAACTCGCCCTGGTCGGCGAGCGTCACTCGCGTGGCGCCGCCAGCATGATCACGTGCGTTCTGCAAGAGGTTGACAAGAATTCGTTCGATCCGTCGTCGATCGGCGATGAGCGGCCAGTCACGGGATGGCGCATCGATTGGTACGTCGAGATAGTCGTAGCGAGCCATCACGCGTCGCACCGTGTCGAGCAAATCGATCTCCTCGTCATGACTGAGCGATGAACCAGCGTCGAGTCGGGCGAGTTCGAGCAAGTCCAGTACCGTGCGATCGAAGCGTCGCACTTGCTCTGCAACGACGGAGATTGCCTCCTGATTTCGTGGTGAAAAATCGGTCGAGCGACGCTCGAGAACCTCGACGGCCGTGGTGAGCGCGGTGATCGGTGAGCGGAGTTCGTGGCTGACGTCGCTCGCAAACCGTTCTTCCCGTTGGATTCGTGACTGCACGCTGTCGGCCATGTCGTTAAAGGAGCGAACGAGTTGGTCGAGGTCGGGGTCACCCTCGCTCTCGAGTCTGGTGTCCAGACCACCTGTGGCGATTCCGTTCGCGGCACTCGACACTCGACGCAGCGGACGCAATACCGACCGCGACATGGTAAAGCCAAGAACCCCGCCGAGGACGGTGATCGTGGCAACGCTGACAATCAGGGTCGTGCGGATTGTGGCGAGTGTCGAAGTCACTTGCGTCAGTGGAAAGGCCTCGAAGTAGTGAGCGCCGATTGCCGGAATGGCTACGCCGACTGCCTCATATGTTTGTCCGTCGAAGGTGAATCGTTGTCGTCCGGTTATGCCGCTGATCGTGTTAGCCACCAATTCAGGAGGCAAGTTGGACTGCGTGAACCGCAAAGGTTCCTGGGCGTAGAAATACTCCGATTCGGCTGCTGTTGCCTCGAGATGCAGAACTGCAAATCCGTCGCGCTCAGTGCGCAAGTTCGTGACAAGTCCTGCAATATCATCTCTACTCGTGGTGAGTACCGTTCGTACGAACTGAGCATTGTTGAATGCTTGTCTCTTCGCGACATCGATGCGCTGGTCGAGCAGGTAGGCACGAGTACTGAGAAACGTGGCGAGACCAAGGGTGATCGCGGCAATGAATGCGACCAAGCCGAAATACAGAACCATCCTCAGGCGGATTCCCAACCGCAATCGAAAGGTCGGTGCGGTGACCATGCCTCCACTATCTCAGATCTATCTCCGAGCGCCTCAGGCGGCGATAGGGACAGGCGGTGTGCGGTCGGGGCCCAAGGGGGAGCATGGACCCCGACCGGTTCCCGCTGGATCAGACTTGCGCCCCGATGTGACCGAATGACTGTGGTCGTGTGCGTTTTGTGTAACGAATTCGGGGCAGACTGACGCCGTGTACCGAATTCTGGTGATCGAGGACGACTCGTCCATTCGAACCATGCTGCGTCAGGCATTGGAAGACGAGGGATACGCAGTAGACGAAGCCCCCTCAGGCACAGCAGGCTTGCAATTGGTTCGCTCGGGTAATCCCGATTTGGTGTTACTCGACTTGCGATTACCAGACATGTCTGGATTTGAGGTGTGCAGACAAATTCGGGCGTCGAGTTTCGTGCCAATCATCATGGTCACTGCGCAAACCGATACTCACGACATGGTGGCAGGTCTCGAGGCCGGAGCGGACGACTATGTCACCAAGCCGGTAGTGATCAAGGAATTGGCCGCACGGATCAGGGCAACCCTGCGTCGCAGTTCCTACACGGAATCGAGTGGTGATGAACGTATAGAGCGAGTCGGTTCAGTGGAGCTACTTCGTGAGCAGGGGGTCGTGCGCAAATCTGGCCAAGAGATTCCACTCACGAAGACTGAATTTTTCTTGCTGTGTGAATTCGCCGATCATCCGAACATCGTGCTTTCACGCGATCAACTCTTGGAACGGGTCTGGGGGTATGAGTTTTTGGGGGACAGCCGACTCGTCGACGCTCATGTGAGGAGATTGCGCGTGAAGATAGAGGACTCCCCAGATGAGCCACAGTTGATCGTGACGGTGCGCGGGCTCGGTTATCGCCTCATCAGCTGAGCGCTTGTGACAAGAAGTCGGCAACTTCCGTGAAATGTTTCGATCGCCTGAATGGTGGCATCGTGGCAAGGAGTTCCCGTCCGTAGGGCTTGTTGGCCAAACGCGGATCGAGCACTGCGACCACGCCACGATCATGGCTGTTGCGAATGAGACGACCGGCTGCCTGGGCGAGCATCGTGGCGGCGCGCGGTAAGTCAATCTCGCCGAATGCACTCTTGCCGAGGGTTTCACGTCTTGCCTCGAGCAGGGGATCGTCCGGACGGGGAAATGGGATCTTGTCGACGACCACGAGGCTGAGGGTGCGACCTGGAATGTCGATGCCTTGGAAGAAACTCGACGTGGCGAAGAGGCATGACGACTCCTCGCGCTCAAATGAGTCGATGAGAGCCGCACGGGGCATATCGTCTTGTACGAGAACGCGAAAGGGAAGGCGAGTGGCGATGGTGTTGGCGTGTAGTCGCATCGCCCGAACAGTGGTGAAGAGGGCGAGCGTGCGGCCACCTGCAGCCTTTATCAGGCGCTCAAGTTCGTCGGCCACGGCCGCGTCACGTCGATCGTTGCGCGGATCAGCGATCCCAACTGGGCAGTACAACATTCCTTGTTCTTCGTAATTGAAGGGGCTGCCGACGTCGAGCATGGTCGTCTCGGAGTCGGAGAGTCCGATCCGATTGGTGAGATTACGCGGAATGGTTGCGCTCGTCAGTATCGCCGTGTGTTGGCTCCACAGCGTTGCACGGAGCAGATGGTCAATTTGCAGAGGAGAGAGCCTGAGCGTGGGGCGCTCCGGCGTTCCCTCGGCAAAGAGAACCACTCCTCGACCACCCATGAGGAAGCGGTCGATGGTGTCAATGAAACGTGTCGTTTCGACCGTCGCTCTGAGAAGACGTTGACGTGTGGGTTCGTCCGCGATGGTCTTGCCTCTCTCGATGGCACCGAGCGCCGCCAAGGCGTCGGCTGCCGCGGACCTGGTGGATCCCAACACGTCAGAAAGACCCTGTTCGGACTCGATGGCGATGCGCTGGTCAAGAAATGAAATCAATTCCGCGGCCAATTCATCTGCGCTGCGCATGAATTGCTTGCAGAGTTCCTCGTCGGCAATCACGGCCCCAACGGTTGCGGAGAGATTTTGAATCCGCCGCGGCGAGAGTGATGCGGATGCCACATCACTGATTACGTCTTCAAGTTGGTGGGCTTCGTCGATGACCACTACATCGTGTTCGGGAAGGATTTGACCATCGGACATTAGGTGCAGGCCATAAAGGTGTGTGTTGACTACGACAATTTCGGCGTCAGCCGCTCGCTTGCGTGCCTTTTCGGCAAAACATTCCGTCCCTCGTGGGCAACGGGCTGCACCTGGGCACTCATCAGTGGTGACCGTGACGGAACGACGGACATTGGCTGGCAGAACCAGGGGGTAACGGTCCAGATCTCCATCGTCAGTTTCATTTGACCAGTGATGGAGTTCGTCGATCGTTCGTGAGTCACGCGTAGAGAAGTCGAGTGACGGCTGATCGCGCTGTTCGTCAAGACGCTGAAGGCACAGGTAGTTACTGCGGCCCTTGAGCACCGCCCACGTCGGTTTGCGCTTCAGGTGGGCTGCAAGAGCGATACATGCGTGAGGTAGGTCCTTGGTGGCCAATTGATCTTGAAGAGCCTTGGTGACAGTGGCAATGACGGCACGTTTTTTTGACGCAAGGAGGGGGACCAGATAGGCGAGCGTCTTGCCGGTTCCCGTCCCTGCTTGCACGACGAGGTGACGGCGACTCTCCAGTGCGGATGCGACGGATTCAGCCATCGACTCCTGCCCATGACGACGCTCGGTGCCGTCGAGATCGGCGGTGGCGATCTCGAGCAGGAAAGAGGTGGTGCTCAAGTCTGCAAATTCTTCGTGCAGCTATTCGTTGTCGAGTAACGACAGGGCAGCATCGAGATCAGTGGCGTCGAGCTCCGGCCAGGGACGTTCGGTGAGGTAGAGGTGCGCACCCTGAATCTGCCAGAGCAGAAAATTGGAGATACGTGATTCTCCCGATGTTCTGATCACGAGATCGACGCTCGGCAGGCTCGAGTCGTAGAGCCGGTCCGAGATGTCCGACGAACAAATCTCCTTGCTGTTATCTCGAGCGAGGCGAGTTGCGCGAACGAGTTCGACTCGGCTTCCGTAGTCGAATGCCACCGTGAGCACCATCCCCGTGTTGTGTGCGGTGTCCTCGATCGCCTGACGAATCGCCCGCTGGACGTAGGCGGGAGTACGGGAGCCGGGTTCATCAAAAGGTCGGCCAATCCAATTGACACGCACGTTGTTCTCGTTGAGTTCCTCGACTCGCCCGAAGAGCCGTTTGTGGAGGGAAAGAATGTGACGTACTTCTGCCGGCGGGCGAACCCAGTTCTCGGTGGAGAAGCCGAACACGGTCAGCCAGCCCACTTCACGCTTCGCAGCCATTCTCACGACCTCGGCAAGGTTCTCTTCGCCTGCGGTGTGACCCATCGTTCGAGGCAGGCCTCGACGACGAGCCCAGCGCCCGTTTCCATCCATGATGCAGGCCACATGGGGGGAATGGG
>JAFMFC010000082.1 GCA_017856375.1 Ilumatobacteraceae bacterium
GCGACGTGGCTCTTTTGGCGCTAGATGGCACGGATACAAAGTACCCGTGGGGTGCGTGATGTTGGTGGACGCCCGTCTAGAACAACTGCAGGCGTCCGGCAACAATCAATACTGCAATGAGCCAGAAGATTGCGCCTCCGATGTGCTTCACTCTGTCGTCACGCCATGATTTGCCAGAGCGTCCGAAGAATTCGACAACGCCGACGACTGCACCAGGCACGAGAAGCCACGGCGTCGCATTGCGCACCACTTCGGGCGAGGCATCATCGCCGACCAGTCGGTTGCTCAACCAACCACCGATGACGAGCAGCAAGAAAAATCGCAAGAAGCCGCGTGGCAGCCAATAAAACAGCCGCTCACTGTTCGGTAGGTCGTCTTCCCAGAGCTTCACCAGCGCAGGCAGCGTGGTCAATATGGCCGCTACCACCGTGCCAATGTTGATGCCAAAGTATGGCTCAGCGATAAAGATGAAGACGCCGAATCGGCCGGCGACGGAAGCGAGACCCCAAGCGCGCGTTTGCGACAAAAGTTTTGCGGGCTGCACTTCAAGCGATCGCTTCGGATACACGGTGAACGCGAGATCTTCTCCTGCGAGTCGAAGAATCATCGCCGCCCACACCGCCCACTTCACTGCCGTGACCGTCGAAGGTGCCACGAGATCAAGGCCGGAGAGACCGTTCAACGCTTTGGCCATCGAACCTGCGGCGAAAGCGACAAACACCGGCATCATGACGTAGTCGTAGACACGCTCGCGGGCAAAGTTTTCGGTGTCGCGGTCGCGACGTAGAGGCCGTATGACATGCGCCAAGAGCGGTGACGAAATGAGCAGCACCCAGATTCCCAACAACGCGCGAACATCGGGCAACACCTCGACCCGATTGAAGATAACTGCCGCTGTGGAGATGACGAGAGCGGCGAGCGCCCCCGCCGTCGCATCGAGAGCGGCGACCACTAACAATGCGCAGAGCAACCACGCAGCGGGTGTCGCGACGTAGCCACTGGTGTCGACCACCCACGCCACCGCGAGTGCGACGGCAGCACTCCACACGCCCACCGCTCGCGAACCCAAGATTGCACGCAGCCAGGCACCATCCACGAGGATGCGCGAGAACAGTGCCGAGAACGGCCCCACTCGCAACGGCGCATCATTCATCGAGCGGTCAAATGACGCCGTGCCAGCACCACGCCACGTTGCACTGCGATCACCGCGACCCTCTTCGTCGCTCTTCAATGCCTTCAGCTTCTTGGTAACGACGCCAGCCAACTTCCCGCGCCGTGCCTCGCGGCGCTCGGCAGCAGCACCAGCTGCAGCAAGCGAGAGCAAGGCGGTCGTAGCAACAGCCAGCTCGCGGGTCGTCACCGGATCATCCTGTGGCGAGTAGGGCTGCACCGTCTCACGTGGACTTCGTGATCCGATGACGGTCGGTAACGCGTCGAGCACGGGCATCGCGCCTTGAGGGATAACTTTCACCGCAAGGTTCAACGAACGCACATCACCTTCGGGTGTGAGACCGTTCACCTGAATCGTATGCTCTCCGGTTGACACCTCAGGGCCGATTTGTAGGTTCTCTTGAAACGCGCCGTCGCTTCCCGTGCGCACCACACCGAGTCGTCGCGGCTCGGAGAACAACCACGCAACTGCCTCAGAGTTGGGCTTGAAGCCCGCGCCAGTCACCGTGATGAAGTTCTGCTGTTCAACGATGATTGCGCCGCTCGGGCTAACTGGGGTCAGCACGCCTGATTCGGTGGTAGCACTTACCGAGAGGCGGAAACCTTCGGTGTCTTGCAGTTGAATCACCTGTTGATTCACGGTGATGATGTCGAGACGGGATTCGTTGGTCGTCTGGATGACGAGCGGATTTTCCGGCAAGGGATTTGGTAATTGACTGTTTACAAAGACGGGCAGGGAGAGGTCCTGGACGTTTGACGAGAGACCTGCAATCGCCTGCTGAACTTCTTGGGTTGACACCTGCTGTGCGAGCGGCAAAGTCGTTGCAGTCGTCGTCCCGCTTTGCGCCACGCCCGCGGAAGTCGTCGGTACCACGACGACCTCTACAGCCACACGTTGCGGGACGGTGGATGAAGTGGCCACGCTCGTGGCCGGAGCCAGCGTCGTGACCGCACCCAGCGTCGTGGACGTCGTATCGATGTCGTTGTCACGGCACGCGCCACCACCGTCGTGGCCGGAGTGGCCGTGGCCGGAGTGGCCGTGGCGGTGGTCGTCGGAGTTGTTGTGGTGGAAGTCCGACTTCCTCCATTCGGCTCTGGCACGGTCACCACGACCGACTGCGGAGAACCGGTCAAGGTGGTCTGGGTGTTGCCTGCGACATCAGCGATACTGAACGATGCGGCAGCGGTCAACGTCGAAGTCACCGAACCACCACCCGCTGTCGCAGTCGAAGTCGCGTTCACCGTACACACGGCGGGATTCGTTTGAACAATCGAAGAAATCGCCGAGATACCGTCTGCGAAATCGAAGTCTGTTCCAGCGGTTGTCCCAAGGGTCGCACAGTCCAGCGCTTCGCTTCCTGCGACAATGAAACTGATTGCCGCCGAACTCGAGGTCGCGGACGATGGCGCAAGGTTCACCATCGCTGGGGATGTTCGATCAATGGTTATCGAAAGAGATGTCGAGTCGGAGCCCTGATTGGTCGCCGCGTCGACCTGGTACGAAACAATCGTCCACGTACCCTCTCCGAGCGTGCCAAGTGTGCAAGTACCAGCAGCCAGAGTGCAGGTAACCGTCGACGAACCAACTTTGGTGGCCTTGACGTAGCCAGTGGCCCCCGCCTCGAGAGACGACACTCCAACAATGACGGTCGGAGTGTCGTCGGCTGTAATCTCGTCGCCCAAAGATTGCCCAGTGTCGCTCCAAGTGGCTAGGTCGGGCGCCCCAAGTGTCGCTGGAGCAGTTGTGTCGCCGATGATCGTGCTTGAACTGGCGATATTCGTGACAGGAAGAGCCACACTCTCCATCGCATTACCGGACGAGTCAGTCACGGTTCCGGTAGTGAAGCTCGACACGGTGAGATTCGCCGATGTATGGCCCGCCGTAACGGTATAGACGCCCGTAAACGAGGTTCCAGTAATCGAGGTACTCAGGGTTACGGTCGCTCCGCTATCAAGTGTCACTGCAAAACTGCTTCCGGCCTGAATGTTCTCCGATGCTGTTGCCGTGATCACAATGGTCGAACCCGCTTTGTAGGTTCCGTCTAACGTGCCGGAACCAAAGGCGGTGATCGTCGGCTTCGTGGTGTCCCGAGTGATTGTCACAGTTGAAGTGACTGCTGAAGTGGGACCAACGGCCGAGTTCGAGACTCGGACGGCCGCGTTGGCCTTCAATCGAGGTGTCACAGTTCCCTCGCTCGAGTCGCTGAAGCATGACGACGCAGTGAGGCTGTAGACGTTCGCCGAGGTCGCGGTCACTGAGTAAGAGCACGCTGAACCACTTCCAGCGTCTTCGAAGTCACCGTTCGATATACCCGAAACAGCAACGTCAAAAGTGACTGTAAAGGTGTATGGTCCGCCGCTCGCCGTGCGAGTCGTCGCCGTGGCGAACGTCGGAGACATCACCCCCACCACGCCCGTAACAGTGGCGGTGGCTGATGATGCTTCACTGAACGAACCCGAGTACTCGACGACATACGCAAGCTCGTCAGCGAAGCTCGGCATTCCGAAGTCATTCCACCTCCCCGCCTCACCCCAGTTCGTCACTACGTAGTCCTCTCCAACGTCGTAGTCATTGGGTTCATCGTTTGCCCAGCTCGTGTAGGACGCGACCTGGCCGCTCTCTGGTCCGGCAATCCACTTCCAGACACCCTCTATCTCGCGGTCAGAAAGTCCGATAGCGATTTCTGGAGCGTCCATGTTGTTCGCAATGAATGAGTTTTCCAGTGGGGAGGTGATCGTCGCCCAATAACCCGCCACTCCGTAAAGCATCTTTGCTTCGATTGCTCGTTCGATATTCGTCACACAGGTTGCGCCGTCACCGGAATAGCAGATCGTGTCTGTCGGACTTGATACATATTCGTAGTAGTGGCCGTTGATCGGGTTGTAGTACACGTTGGCCACGGATACCGAGGCAGTCACACGAATCACGATGTCATCGGTTGATGATCCTGTTCCCACTGTCATCGCAGCCAAGGCGAGATTGGCGTCGGACTGCACACCTGTGAAACTCACTTGAGTCTTCGAGCCGAAGAAGTCGTATCCGAAACCCGGTGTCAATCCGGTGGTTACGGGTAGCGAAAAAGAGGTTCCCTCGGGCGGATCGACGAGACCGATTGAAACCAAAAGAGTGTCAGTCGGAGAAAAGTTAGCGATGACAAAGTCGCCTGGATCCTGCCCGGATGTGCTGCTCACGAATGCCGGCGCCGCCGGCGCAGTCACACTCGGACTTAGGGCGGTCCACTGTGCGTACAACGTGAAGTTCGATGTTTGCCCATGAGCGGAAGAGGTCGTGACCTGTGTGCCACCCGAAGATGCCGTGAACCATCCGTTGAACGCATACCCGACTCTGGTCGTCATGGCAAGAGACGACAATGTGCCACCTGTGTTGGTGCTCGAGTCTCCACCAGCCGGTGTTGTTCCTCCGTTCGATACGTCGTAGGTCACCGTCAACGAATTAGCTGTCCACAATGCGTACAGAGTTACGTCACTTGCAGCTGCAGCGAAGTTGTAGTTCGCACCGTCCGAATACGAACTGCCAGTGCACGACTGACCGACCTCCCTCTTCACTGTGCACCAACCTGCAAAGGTGTAGCCCAAGCGGGTGAAGGAGCTGGTGTTCAAGCTCGCTGCGATGTTTGAAGTCTGAGCCGGCATCGAGCCCGAACCGCCGTTCGCATGGAAGTTCACTGACTTCCCAAGGACTGACTCGACGAAAACCATCGAGTTCAGTGGGGTTTGTATCGATGTTGAGACAGCAAGATTGTCGAGCTCGAATCCCGATCCCCCGCTGAATTCCACCTTCGAGAATGCGATTGTCCCGCTCGCAAAAATACTCAGATAAGCGTGAGACTCGGGGTTGGCAGGCAACGACGTAGGGACTACTGATTCCTGTTGCGACGGGGCACCAAAGTAATAGCCCTTTTTGTGCGTTGAGCCATTCACCGTAGTTAGTAAAGAGTCACCTGGATACGGACTCGGTGCCGAAGCTCCGAGCAGCGAGTTGATCGTGTTGCTCGTAAACGTTGCGATGTTCACATTCGACGAGTCGTAGAACCGGACGGTGTTATTCGGGCTTCCGGACGACCACCAAAATCCGACATAACGCACGCTCGAGGTAAAAGTGACGGTGAATGCTGGGTTCGGTCGTGGATATTGAGATCGCACCCCACCAACTGTTGGCGAGTCGGAAGTGGTGGAGGCACCGCCCCACTGGTCAATCGACATGACGCAGTTTCCACTTTCGTCGAAGGTTCCGATATCACTTGACGAGGGACACCCCGAGCCAGTGTCAAAGGTTTCAATAGTTGTTGAATAGCTACTTGGCGGCCCCTGAACGAATGGTGCAGAGATGTACGCCGTTATGCCATCGGATGCACTTACGGGTTTGAGCGAAAGGTTTCGGTCGGGAAACACCACCGCCAGAGCAACGAGTATCGCAAGACAGAGGGGCAATCGCCACGAGCGAGGCGACATCTCCCCCGGCGGAATTGGCGAGGCGTTCCGACCCATTGCCATCACCTCCGCTTCGAAGTGATGCTAGGACTAAATCTCCGCAGGTACAAATTCAGCGCACTCGTCGGTTGCGTACCTGGCGTCTCCGCGGCTAGTTCCAGCTTGAACGCGCGTAGCAGAAGCGCCGCGGTAGGTCAATTGCCGCAATCAGTTCTGCCTCCACTTCGCCACTCTCACGAGCCGCGCGCAGTGACCAGATTTTGCATCACCTGAGCAGCGCGCTCGGCTAGCCCCGCGGGCGGCGGCCCCATCGGCAAGCGGGCATCGCCCACGTCGAGACCGAGGTGGTTCATCATCGCCTTCGTCGGCAGCGGGTTCGGGTTGTCATCCCCCGTCTCGAACGCGAAACTTTCGACGAGTCGCGCAT
>JAFMFC010000083.1 GCA_017856375.1 Ilumatobacteraceae bacterium
GGACACCACCCTCTCAAGGTGGCGGCACGGGTTCAAATCCCGTTGGGAGTGCCAGTTGTCAGAGATTCGGGTGATAGTTCGCCCATGGCGTTGCCTGCTCTAGTTGGGCGGAAAGTCGAAGGAGCACATCTTCTCGACCGTACGCGGCGACAAGCTGAACTCCGACCGGTACTCCTTGTTGGGTTCGATGGAGCGGCAACGAAATTGCCGGTTGACCGCTCACGTTGAACGGCTGGGTAAATCCAAGAAACTCCGCAGAGCGTCGCATCGGATCCATGGGGCTTGCCGGGTTGTTGACGATCTCGCCGAGCGGCACTGCGACGAGAGACGTTGTGGGGGTGACGAGAATGTCGAACCCATCAGACCACCACGCAGCGATGGCGCGGCGGTACATCGCGGCGTCCTGCACTGCTTGTGCGTAGTCGGTGGCGCTCATCGACTTTGCGTATTCGGCCATCGTCCAATTCATCAACTCGAAGTCGTCTTTGGTAACTGCGCGACCAAGCATTCGCTCCACACCGTTGCGTGCCAGCGACATGTTAGTGCTCCACAGGGCGAGGAAACGTGTGCCAGCTTTCGTGTCATCGAGTGCCTTTGGCCACGATTCCTCGACACGGTGACCGAGCGATTGCAGTGTCTTCACCGTGTTGTGGACTGCAGTCACGCAGTCTTCCTCGACATGAAAACCGTCGGCACGTGTCGTGACGAAACCGATTCGCAGGGTTGGACACGGAGCAGTGAGCTCCTCGGTGAAGGGGCGTAAAGGTTGAGGCGCAATCACACGATCGCCGATGCCCGGGCCATGCGTAGCATCCAGCAGTGCCGCGCAATCACGGACCGTGCGAGTGACCACGTGTTCCACACCGAGGTTCGTTTCGTCGCGGTTCGGCGCGGCAGTGATTCGCCCCTGGCTGACCTTCAGTCCGACGAGCCCACAACATGCTGCGGGAACCCGAATGGATCCGCCACCGTCACTTGCGTGAGCTGCGGGCACGATTCCTGCCGCGACGGCAGCCGCACTGCCGCCACTTGAACCGCCTGTGGTGCGAGAGAGATCCCACGGATTCCTGGTTGGCCCCCACGCTTCGGGTTCGGTAGTGGGAGTGGCGCCGAACTCGGGGCTGTTTCCTCGGCCAAAGATGAGGAGGCCTGCGTCTAGATAACGCTGGACGAGCGTGGTCGTGTGGTCGCAGATGTACTCGGCCTGTTTCATCGCCCGATTGCCGTTGGACATCCGTGTACCGACGAGTGCGGCATGAAGATCCTTCAAGATGAATGGCACACCGCGGAGTGGCTGCCCAGATTCAGGGAGGGTTCGTGCTTCTTCGCGAGCGCGATCGAACCACGTCCATGTCAGCGCATTGATCGAGGGATTGATCCGCTCGGCACGATCGAGCGCTGCTTCAAGGAGTTCAAGGGGAGTGATCTGATTGCTGCTCACCAACTTGGCTTGATTGGTGGCATCCAACCACCTCGTTTCTTCTGCCAACGACCCCATGGTTCCCCCTTGCGCCATGATTCCGCTCGGTAATGTCGTTCACCTGTGAGCGATGATCTGACGGGACGCCAACTTACCGCCCGCGAAGTACTGCGTTCGACACCTGCTCGGCGGCTGTTGACGAGCAGTCTCCTCTTCTACATCGGAGTGATGTTGCAGGCCGCGACACTCGGTAAGCACATCTACGACATCACTGGTAGAGAGATCGACATTGGTCTGCTTGGACTTGCAGAATTCCTACCTATCGCCGCTTTCGTGTTGGTGACGGGAAGCGTGGCAGACCGATTCAACCGAAAAGTCGTGGCGATCATCGCCCTGGTTGGCGAATTGGCGTGCGCCGTCACCTTGATGGTGTACTCGCTCACCGAGCCGACGGCGGTGTGGCCGTTCTTTGTGATCGGGTTTTTCTTCGGTACGAGCCGCGCTTTTTTGTCACCCGCAATTCGTCCGATGTATCCCATGGTTGCGCCGGAGGGCGGGCTGCCATCACTGATTGCGATGTCCTCTGCCGTATGGACCTCGGCGATGATCGTCGGTCCTGCAGTCTCTGGTTTTCTCTACACCATTCATCCATCGATGTCCTACGGCGCCACCGCGACAATGGTGTCGATCGGCATCCTTTCGCTTCTGCGAGTTCGGTTTCTCCACCCTTCGGCACCGCGTGATCCGGACGAGAAGGTTTCCTTGCGCTCGGCGATGGAGGGCCTGTATTTCATTCGACGAACACCGATTCTATTGGCCGCGATTTCACTCGACCTGTTTGCGGTGTTGTTCGGCGGTGCAGTGGCGTTGCTCCCCGTGATTGCTGAGGAACGACTTGGCGTGGGGGATGTGGCATATGGGTGGTTACGCGCCGCGGGAGGCATTGGAGCTGCACTGATGGCGATGTTCCTCGCCGTTCGACCATTGCGTCGTCATGTTGGCCGCTCTCTTTTGATTGCAGTCGCCATCTTTGGTGTCGGCACCATCGTGCTCGGAACTACCCGCACGTATTGGATCGCATTCATTGCTGTGCTGATTTTGAGTGGAGCTGACATGGTGAGTGTCTTCGTCAGAGCGTCAATTGTCCCTCTCGTCACACCAGATTCGAAGCGCGGTCGTGTGTCGGCCGTAGAGAACGTGTTCATTGGCGCAACGAATGAACTCGGTGCCTTCGAATCAGGTGTTGCTTCACAATTGGTCGGTGTTCCCGCAACCGTCGTTGGTGGAGGTGTGGCGACCCTCGGTGTCGTGGGACTGTGGTGGAAACTGTTTCCCTCACTACGCAAGATCGATCGTTTCAGTGACCTCGAAGCACCGGAGAACCCGTCGCGATAAATCGTGCTTGATGAACTAGTTTCATCATGGTGGAAGAGCCACAAAACAAGCGCAAAATCGTCCAGGAATTCAAGACCTTCATCAACCGCGGCAGTGTGGTCGATGTCTCGGTCGCATTCGTGATGGGTGCCGCCTTCAAGACGATGATCGACGCATTCGCCGGTGATGGCAAGGACAACTCGGGGATTCTCGGTGGAATACTGGGCGCCGTTTTCGGTGGATCGCAGCCCAACTTCAATGAAGTCGGGGTCACACTGAACGGGAGCTTCATCCCGGTTGGCGCATTCCTCACTGCCGCACTCAATTTTCTTTTGGTGGGTCTGGTTCTGTTCTTCGTGGTCAAGGCATACTCACGATTTCGCAAAAGCCAGCCAGTAGAAACGACCAATGAATTGCTCGCCTCGATCCGCGACGAACTGCGCCAGAACCGCAAGTAATTCGATGCGTCGCCTTGCTGTCGTTGCGATTTTTTCTCTCTTGTTGACGTCCTGTGGGCTGATCGACGCCCTGAGCGGTGGTGATGACTATGTTGACGGAGTTGGACGAATTCCCGGAGGTGACGTTGGCACCTTGATCACCGTTCCAGAAGGCGTCGATGTGGACTTTCCGGAACTCGACGGGAAGCCACTTGGTTCGATGGTTGAAGGTGCTCGATTGCTGATGATTGGCGACTCGATCTTTGCGAGCACCTCCAGCCGTTATGGCAACGAGATGTGTGAGGCGCTCACACAGTTGGGTTGGAAAGTTGCGATGGAGGCCGAGGCCGGAAGATTCGTGGATTTCGGTCAGAAAGTGTTGCGAACGCGATTCGATGAGGGTTGGGACGCCGTGGTCGTCTTCCTTGGGACAAACTATGACGGGAATTCCGAGAATTACGAAACGCGATTGCGAGAAATAGTTGAGACGGTATGGCCCACCAAAATGGTGCTATTGACCACTGCACTGTTTCGTGAAACTCAAGCAGAAGTGAACGATGTGGTGAAGAAGATGCGCGAGGAGTACGACAACATCACGGTGCTTGACTGGGGCTCCATCGCTGACTCTCCAGGAATTATTGGCCGTGACCGAGTGCATCTCACCGAAGATGGCCGCGCAGTTCTTGCGGCCGCCGTAGCGCGAGCCCTTGAGTTTGCGCCGGGGAGAGAAGAAGGGGAGTGTCTCGATTCGCAGTTCAGGGACGATTCTGAAGTTGCCAAGAATGAGATGGTGCTAGTCGATCCTGTGGATACGACTTTGAACAGTGGCACAGTGTTGTCGAGCATGACGTCGTCGAAGAGCTCAACTTCGACCACCTCCACCACCTCGACTACGTCGACAACTTCGACAACATCCACTACTTCAACAACATCGACGACCACCACGTCGATACCCACGACGACGACTACCCGAGTAGGTGCGACCACGACGACGATCTCTGGAGGGACTTCGTCTTCCACATCCACAACGGCGAGCACCGTGTCGTCGGCTTCAAAAACTTCAACTACCACTACGACTCAGCCCTGAGCTGCTAGACGCCACTACCGTGGCGAGATGCCTATGAACATCGGAATTTTCTCGTCCACGCAGGACACCACCATCGACGGCTTCGTCGCAGAGGCTCGTCAGGCCGAGCGTGACGGCTTTCACTCGTATTGGATGTCACAGATCTTCGGGCCTGATGCACTGACTGCGCTTGCGGTGGTTGGCCGAGAAGTGCCCCGAATCGAGTTGGGCACGAGTGTTGTGCCTACGTATCCGCGCCACCCGATGATGCTTGCTCAACAGGCACTCACCACCAACGCGGCATCTGGAGGACGGTTGTGTCTCGGAATTGGCTTGAGCCACCAGGTGGTCATCGAGGGAATGCTTGGCATGTCATTCGACAAGCCCGTCCGGCACATGCGCGAGTATCTCTCGATTCTGATGCCGCTAATCGAAGATCGTAAGGTCTCCTTTGCCGGAGAAACCCTCACCGCGCACGCGGGCATTCAGGTGTCGGGTGCCGAGAAATGCGGAGTAGTGGTGGCTGCACTTGGTGCGCAGATGTTGAAACTTGCCGCGGCAAAGACTGATGGGACTCTGACATGGTGCACCGGGCCACAAACCCTGCAAACACACATCGTTCCGACGATCAACGCCGCGGCTGACGAACTTGGCAGGCCAAAGCCTCGAGTGATTGCGGCACTGCCAGTGTGCGTGACGAAAGATGCATCGGGCGCTCGTGAACGTGCGGCGCAGGTCTTCACCGTGTATGGACAGTTGCCCAGCTATCGAGCAATGCTCGATCACGAGGGTGTTGGTGGTCCTGCCGACATCGCCGTCGTGGGCTCGTCGAGCGAAGTGACGGAGAGAATCCGCGCGCTTGCCGACATTGGCGTTACCGATTTTGCCGCGGTGGAGTTTGGCGCCAATCCCGACGAGACGGCTGCCACAAGGGCAGCAGTGAAGGAATGTCTCAGCGCACGTTGATCGAGACGCCTGGTTGGGCGTTGACCATGTCGAAGAAATCGTTGCCCTTGTCGTCCACGACGATGAACGCCGGGAAGTTCTCGACGCGGATCTTCCATACGGCTTCCATCCCGAGTTCGGGATACTCAAGCACCTCAACACTCTTGATGCAGTCGAGTGCGAGTCGCGCTGCAGGACCACCGATTGAACCGAGGTAGAAGCCGCCGTAGGTCTTGCATGCTTCGGTGACTTGTCGGGAGCGATTGCCTTTGGCCAGCATCACGAAGCTGCCACCGGCTGCCTGAAAGTCGCCCACGTAGGCATCCATCCGACCTGCGGTGGTGGGACCGAACGAGCCACTGGCGTAACCCTCGGGAGTCTTTGCCGGGCCTGCGTAATACACGCAGAAGTCCTTCATGTATTGAGGTAGGCCTTCTCCGCGATCGAGGCGTTCGCGAATCTTGGCATGTGCAATGTCACGAGCCACCACCATGTCGCCGCTCAGCATCACGCGAGTCTTGACGGGATATTTGGAGAGCGTGGCGCGGATTTCGTCCATCGGACGCGAGAGATCGATGTCCACCACATCATTGCTGAGGTCCTGTTCGGTGACCTCGGGTAGGAACCTTGCGGGATCCGTCTCCAACTTCTCCAAGTAGATGCCGTTTTTGGTGATCTTGCCCAATGCCTGACGGTCGGCGCTGCACGAAACGGCCATGGCAACGGGGCAGCTTGCGCCGTGGCGAGGAAGGCGAATGACGCGCACATCGTGGCAGAAGTACTTGCCACCGAATTGTGCGCC
>JAFMFC010000016.1 GCA_017856375.1 Ilumatobacteraceae bacterium
AAGCGTCGCGAGAAGATTCCGTTCTGGGCGATGGCCGCACTGAGCCTGCTCCCATTGTGGGCATTCCTCTATTTCCTCGCTCTCCAACCGAAGGAAGAAACAGTTGAAGGGCCAATGGCAATTGGCGCCGGTGTGTTCGGAAGCTGCGCAGGCTGTCACGGCGCCGCTGGTCAGGGTGGTGCCGGTCGCGTCTTGCATCAAGGCGAAGTGATGAAGACGTTCCCGAAAATCGAAGACATGTTGAACTTCGTCTACACAGGTAGCCAGGCATTCGTTGCCGCCGAAATTCCCGTATACGGCGATCCGAACCGCGAGGGTGGTGCTCATGCGCCGCTGTCCTACAACGGCAACCCCATGCCACAGCAAGGACAATCGGCCGGCGGTGCTTTGACCGATTACGAAATTCTCGGCGTGGTGTGTCATCTGCGCTACGAGATCACCGGAACCGATCCTGCCGATGAAGCGTGGGCAGCGGAGTATGAGAACTGGTGCTCTCCTGAATCTCCAATCTTCCTCGCTCTTGAAGCGGGCACCAGTAACTTCGACACCATTGCCGATGATTTCGCTGCTCTCATGCCCGCACCGGTGCAGGTCGGCACCAAGCCACGCGCTTCATCCGGCGAGTAATTCCCTTCTCCGTCGCGCGTTGATCGCGACGTCTCCATACGCTGACACCGATGTCCGAAAGTTCTATCGATACTGATGTCTTGGTGATCGGAGGAGGCCCTGCTGGGTCTTCTGCTGGCTACTGGTTGGCCAAGCACGGGTGTTCGGTAACGATCGTGGAGAAGAAACACTTCCCACGCGAAAAAACTTGCGGTGATGGCCTCACACCACGCGCAGTGAAACAACTCGACGACATGGGGCTCGGTGTACGCCTTTCTGCATTCCATCGTTATGAGGGCCTGCGCGCTACCGCACATGGCAAAGAACTCGAACTGCAATGGCCCACTCACCCCATCTACCCACGTCACGGGTACGTCGTTCGTCGTCGAGAACTCGACGAAATGGTTGCACGCAATGCCCAAGCAGCAGGGGCGACCCTCCTCGAAGGACACGAAGCGTCAGCTCCGATTCACGAGGAAGGTCAACTCGTCGGCGCCACAGTGCTCAACAAAGACGCTGACGAATCAATCACCATTCGCGCGAAGCATGTGGTCGTCGCTGACGGCGCCAACAGTCGATTTGGTCGTTCACTTGGCACCGCACGACGCAAGGAATGGCCGTACGGCACTGCCATTCGCACGTATTGGCAGAGCCCGCGTCATGCCGAGCCGTGGATCGAATCGGCGCTCGACGTGAAGGACCGCGAAGGCAACTCGATGCCGGGATACGGCTGGATTTTCCCCGTCGGTGATGGAACGATCAACGTCGGTGTTGGACTTCTGTCCACATTCAAAAAATTCAAGGACGTCAATACCACCATCCTGCTCGACAGTTACGCGCACATGATCGCCGATAGTTGGGGCATCGATCCCGGTTCGCCCGAATGCAAGGCGACTGCTGGAAAGATCCCGATGGGTGGATCGGTGGGGCCGAAGATCGGGAACGGGTTCGTCGTGGTGGGTGATGCTGCGGGAAGTGTCAATCCTTTCAATGGTGAAGGAATCGACTACGCATACGAAACATCCCGCATCGCCGCCGGTCTGATTGCCGAAGCAGTGGCAACGGGAGATGCCCGTGTGCTCGACCGCTACCCCGCCATGCTCGATGCCGAGTACGGCCAGTACTTCAAGGTGGCGCGGTTGTTCGCCAAGGTGATTGGTCGTCCTGCATTGATGCGAGAACTTTCGAGAGTCGGCATTCACTCACGCACCTTGATGGAGTGGGTCTTGCGAATCATGGCCAACCTCTTGCGGCCCGATGAGATCGGCCCTGCAGAAGCGGCCTACAAAGCTGCCGCTGCAATCGTTCGGCTCGCGCCGAACGCCTGACGCGCTACGAGCAGATCACCTCGGTCACTTCGTCAGTGATCAGGTCGAGGATCGTCGTGCTGCGATCCGGCGAAAACTTGTTGATGAAGTCACGCAACGAGGTCGTCTCAGTGTCACATGTGCGCTTTACTCCCACCGTCAAGCGCACCACCCATCCGTTCTGCAGCACTCCTAAGTCACCACCGTCTCGCATGTCGACGAGTGCGGGAAGCGCGAGTCGAACATCACCGTCTTCGGGGTCCTTCGGTACGAGAGCGAACCATACGACCGCCTCCCCGAGCGTGTCAGCAAGCATCACGCATCCATTCGCGTAGTCGGTACAGGTGATCTCGCCGCGTGTCTGATCGAACACGGTCACCGCCCGACCGTCATCGAGAGTGATGGTTGCCTCTCCCGTCGTCTTGCCTGCGACGATTGCCCAGTTGTCTGACGCGGTAATCGACTCGGTGACTGCCACCAACTCAACGTTCATTGGGGAGGGAACGGCACTGCTTGAACCTCCACACAACAACATGAACGCTCCGAGCAACACGACGAATGCCGCTGCCAAAGATCCGAGAGCCGCCCACGAGCGCAGCGAGAGGAAGGACTTCACTGATCGACGAGTCAGCCGCGGCGTCCCACAGGGGCCATCCCGGCCTCGAGCGCCTCGCGCGACAACTGTTCGTAGTAACCGAGAATCTGCAATTCAACACCGAGGTCAACGCTGCGCACCGACGTTTCATCGGGAACGTTCAACACCACCGAGGCGAAGTTAAGAATCGAGCGAACCCCGGCGGCGACGAGGGCGTCGGCGGCAGTCTGTGCTGCATCGGGCGGCGTGGCGATCACACCAATGCTCGCCCCGAATTCCTTGACGATTCCTGGCAGAGCGTCCAGGTGCTGAACTGCAACACCAGCAATCTTGCGGCCAACCTTGGACGAGTCCGTGTCGACGATTCCCACGACGGGGAATCCGCGTGATGAGAAACCGTTGTAGTTGGCCAGCGCGTTGCCGAGGTTTCCGGCACCAACCACCACCACTTTCCACTCGTGGAGCAAACCAAGCTCACGCTTGATTTGGTAGATCAGATACGTGACGTCATATCCGACGCCTCGCGTTCCGTAGCTGCCGAGATACGAGAGATCTTTGCGAACTTTCGCTGCATTCACGCCGGCCAATGCAGCAAGCTGATCACTCGACAACTGCTCCACCGACTCCGCTTTCAAACCATTCAAGATCTGTAGGTACACGGGCAGTCTGGCTACGGCGGCACCCGGAATCTTGCGCCGAGAATCCAGTGTTCTGACGGGGGTTGGCTCTCTCACGCGCTCTAGGGTAGGCGCTCGTGCAGGTTTTCACGATGTCTGGCTGCGAGGTTTCATGACCGAATCAGACTCTCTCACCGCTGTACTTGCTGCGGCTGCTGCACTCATCGCACTCGCCTTCGCGCTGATGTGTCTCGATCGCTTTCTCAATCGACGACAGCCTCACGAGCTGGTCTGGTCGGTGGCGATGGGACTGTTCTCCGTCGGCTCACTTGCCATGTGGTTCGGTGAATCGGTGGGCTGGAACACACTTGCGTTCCGTCTGTTCTTTCTTACCGGTGCAGTTCTCAATGTCGCCTGGCTTGCGCTCGGCACCGTGTACCTGCTTGCCGGTCGACGCGTAGGCGATGTCGTTCGTTCTTGGCTGATTGCGGCATCGTGTTTCGCCTCAGGCGTGGTGTTGTTTGCTCCTCTCAGAAGCAGCGTTGGCGGCCACGAACTTCCCACCGGACGCGAAGTGTTCGGCCCCTTCTCTCGGGCATTGGCTGCAATCGGCTCGGGAGTTCCCGCGCTCGTGATCATTGGTGGTGCGTTGTGGTCGGCATGGCGAATCATGCGCGGCAATTCGCCAACCGTTACCTCATCAGTGCACCGTCATGTCGATGCCCCGCGACGACTCGTCATCGGAAACGCGCTGATCGCACTGGGCACGCTCGTTCTTTCTGGAAGTGGTTCACTTGCTGGCAGATTCGGAAAGGACGAGGCCTTTGCCATAACCCTGCTCACCGGGGTCACGGTGCTCTTCGTCGGTTTTCTCGTGGCTTCAAACTCGCTCGCCCGCGCGAAGCGAACGACCGCTCTCGCTCTGATCGGCGACTAGCGCAACACCAACTGCATAATTGCCGCGCCAAGGATGGCGGCAACCAACAAGGCGACGGTGAGCGTGGTGGCAGGGCGCATGAGATCAGGTTAGGAGTTGGATCCCTGTTGGGTCTTGTTCGTGAGACGTATCGATGCCGACACGCCGACGTCTTTCGAGGCAGACAACACAACTCCCATCCCCACTGCCGCATCCAACTCGGTGGCCGCGGATGCCCTGTCCATACAGATGGCCAACATTCCGTATGAATCGACGACGAGTCCTAGCCCCCCGCCAATTTCACCGAATGCTCTGACCACCGGCGCCGAGCGCACGATTGATTTCGTGGCATCGTCACCAACGATCTTCACCTGCAACGGTGAGCCGAACTGCTCAACATCTTGTGGGCCGACATTGAGTTGACAATTTCCATACCGATCGATCCAGGTGACTTCGCAATGCACTTGATCACCTTCGGTGCGGTGCAGTGGAACGAGTCCAGGCATCAGCGATGCAGGGTCTATCTCTGTTCCAAGTGAAGTCAATGCAACTCCGTTACACAAGTACGCAGCAGCAGGGGCGAAGATATCGCGACCAGCGAACGTCGCGCCTGGTGCAGCAAGTTGGTAGTCGGGGTTGTTCAACTCGAAAGCACGCAAGGCCCCACCCGCAAGCGCCACACCCGAGGCCAGCAGACCGTTGTCTGGGCCAATGAACACACCGCCCGGAACCTCGATGGCGATGCCTTTGCGACTGGTTCCAACACCGGGATCCACCACTGCTAACACCACGCCTGAAGGCAGATACGGTACCGATCGAGCGATGGCGAGTGAACCGGCGCGCACATCGAATGCGGGGATCTCGTGCGTGATGTCGATGACTCGAGCATGCGACGCAATGTCGGCGATGACGCCTTTCACGACACCGACGAACTCGTCGCGCACTCCGTAGTCGGAAAAAAAAGAAACGGTGTCGATTGTCATTTTCTCGTTAGGCACGTGGTCGATCGGGAAAAACGAATGGGCCGGTGCCAACCCCCCGACGGCACCGGCCCAAACGGCGCACTCTTGCGAGCGCGGCTCCCGGAGGGGGTGAAACCCCTTCCGGAGTATGTGAATTGTGGCATACCCTAGCGACCTACTGACCCATCTCCCGACTGCGTTTCACGGCAGATCGGACGGTTTCTTCAAGTGCCGAGCGCAATCCGTTCGACTCGAGCGTGGCGATCGCGGCGGCAGTCACACCGTTCGGTGACGTCACCTTACGACGGAGCTCCACGGGGTCTTCGCCCGTCTGCTGCAACAGTCGACCACTACCCACGAGCAACTGACGGACCAGCGCATCAGCCACGTCATGCGACAACCCCTCCTTGACGCCCGCATCGATCAAGGCCTCGGCAACGAGAAACAGATAAGCCGGACCAGATCCCGAGACGGCGGTAACGGCGTCCATGAGACGTTCTTCCACCCGCACCACGGTGCCAACCGCACCGAGGATCGCCTCGGCCCACTGCACATCTGCTTCGGTGCATCGAGCAGATCCACATACGGCGGAGACACCCTCACCCACTAAAGCGGGGGTGTTCGGCATGCTGCGCACTACTGCACAGTGTTCGCCTGCAGCCTTCTGCAACGTCTCCACCGAAACACCAGCCGCAATAGAGAGCACCCTCGTTGCACCATTGGCGGCCAGTTGTCGACACACTTCGGCGGCAGTGCCGGGCTTCACCGCGATCACGGCGTTTTCTGCTTCACCGATTTCGCCCACGATCTGCACGCCGGGGAACATCCCCTCCAACACCGTGCTGCGATCGGCAAGATGTTCGACGATCGTCACGTCAGATGGTCGCCATCCTGCTTTGAGCAGACCGGCCACGATCGCCGAACCCATGTTGCCGCCACCGACGAAGGTGATCGATCGGTGTTCGTTCGTGGACACGACGTCAGGCTACCGACGTGCCTCAGTCGACGAATCTGCTGGCGAATCCAATGCGGACGAGCGAAGGAAAGAGCCTCTCCACGGTCGAAAACATGGTGCCCACGATGCGATCCAATTCGCCCTCGTTCAATGCATGATTCGGCATTTCGCCGCGTAGGAAAATCGCATCTTCAGCGCCTATAGAGAAGTGCACCCCGACGAGTTGGTCGTTGCGCCGCAACAGGATGTCGAACAAGTGCTCGGCATTCTCTTCTGGGGCTGGCATCACATAGGTCTCGTAGCGCAGGGTTCGTTGACCGAGCGTGAACCACAGAGTCGTGAACTCCTTCTCTTCACCATGCATCCGCACGAACCAGCGAATCTCATCGCCCTCACCCCGGTCGATCGCCACGATCGCCGAGTTACTCGCGAGCTGATGCTCGAACCAATCATCGATCGATTGACGCAACCGCTCGATTCCCGACGGGTCAAAAATTTCACTCATGCCGTCCCTCGATCAGGCGCAGGCGACGAGATCTCGCGCCTGCAGTGCGCCATATGCCGCACGCGCTTTGCGTGCCGCTGCGGCCCATGAGTACGACTTCGCCCGCTCCGCCGCCGCCGTGCCCATTTGGATCGCGAGCAGGTGATCATCCAAGAGCAACGCAACATGACGTGCAAAGTCGGTGACGTCGCGGTTGGGAATAAGAAAGCCGGTGCGCGCGTGCTCCACGAGGTTGAGTAGTCCTCCGACCGCATTGGCTACGACCGGGGTTCCGCAAGCAGCCGCCTCGAGTGCCACGAGTCCGAAACTTTCACTCCGCGAAGGCACCACCACCACGTCTGCCGCACGGTAATAAGTGGACAAGATGTGGTGCGGTTGAGGGGGGTGAAACTCGACGCGATCGCCAAGCCCGAGTGACTCGATCAGTTCATGAACTTTCGCCAATTCTGACGAGCCCTCGGTGCCACTCGCCCCACCGACGACGACAAGTCGCGCATCGCTGCAACCCAGCTCGGCGAGCGTGCGCACCGCCACGTCCAACCCCTTCAGCGGTTGGATACGCCCTACAAATAGCAAGATTGGATGGTTGCCAAACCCGAGTGCTTTGCGCGCACCTCGTTGGTCGCCGGGAGAAAAGAAGGCTCGCTCCACGCCCGGAGCCACCACATCGATTGCACCGGGAGCCCTTCCATACAAGGACTGGAACTGCTGCTGCTCCTGTTCACAACTCACGAAGATCGAATCCGCACACCCGATCACTTCGAGTTCGGCCGCCTCGCGCTCAACGGATTCATGATCGCCACCGGCGCTCTTCACCCTGGCGAACGTGTGGAACGTAGTGACGAGCGGAAGATTCAACTCGTGCTTCAAACGATGTCCTGCAAGACCGGAGAGCCAATAGTTGGCATGCACCACGTCGGTACCACCGGTCTTGGTGATGTGACGTGCCACGTTGTCCGTGAATTCGTCCACCACTCCGATCAGACCTTCTTTGGGCAAATCCAGCGGACCGGCAGGCACATGAACTACGCGATGATTCGGCTCGATCTGTACTTCACGTGGCAAATCGTCTCGCCACCTGCGCGTATAGGTCGTGCACTCCACACCGAGGTTGGCAAGTGAGGACACCAATTCGCGCACGTACACGTTCATGCCCCCACCATCACCGACGCCGGCCTGCGCCAACGGAGAAGTGTGCATCGACAGCACGGCTACGCGTTGCATCACCATTGCAACCTATCTACGGCTGGTGTTATTCCGAACCGCTACCAGAAAGGGATGGCGGGAGTTGAATTGCGCGGTGACTATTCGCCCAAGAGAGCGTCGACGCTTGCTCCGCCCGACTTGTAGCGACCCACCAACTCTTTGGTGAGTGCATCGATTCGGTCGAACAACGATCGTCGTTCGTTCGAGCACGTCCGCTCGAATGCAGCGAGTCGATCGATTGCTGCATCCAATGAATCGACATCCAGTGAGGCAAGTGCGCCGAAGCCAACCTCATCGCACAGTGCGTCGAGTTCCTTCACCAACGGATGATCGAGGGACACTGCCGTATCTCGCGGTGGGCGCGATGATCCACCTCCGTGCTCCTGGCCGAACAGCGCCGCCAGGTCGGTCGTCACGTCCACCGATGGTCGGTTTTCGTTTCGCCGGTTTCGTTCGTCCCGCGCCAGATCAAGGCGGCCCTGGGCCACACGGCGAACGAACGACACGGCATCTTCCAACGTTTGCAGTCGCGATCGCTCCTCGCGCAATTGCTCAACGGAGAGTTCGTTGGGTTGGGTCATCGATCCCCTCCGGAGACTGGGGGCAGAATTGCCACTTCATCATCGTCGCCGATTTGAGCACCCAGTTCGGCTGCCTCACCATTCACCCATACTTTGCATGTCGGCAACACCGCTTCGAAGTTGGCACCAAACTTGCGCTTGGCCACCTCCAACAACTCGCCCACGGTCGTTCCCGGAAGCGTTTCCTGCGATGTACCGGCAGCCTCTCGTGCCGATGCGAACAGGCGAAGTCGAGCCACGAACCCATCGTACATTTGGCACTACCCTGCGTTGCCGTGAAAGGCCGCGAGATCATGAGTTCATTGTTGGTTTTGCGACACGGACAATCCTTGTGGAACGTCGAAGAGCGCTGGCAAGGTCGCGCCGATATTCCACTCAGTGACGAAGGTGTCCGTCAGGCGTCGCAGGCGGCCGAGACCCTCGGATCGTTCGAACTCATCGCCTCGAGTCATCTCGAGCGAGCTCGGCACACGGCTTCGATCATCGCCGAACACCTCGGCATCGGTCCGGTGGAAGTCGATGAGCGCCTGCAAGAAACACACGTTGGTCCGTGGGAAGGTCTCACCCGCATGGAGATCGAAGAGCGTTGGCCCGGTTACCTGCAGGAGCGCCGCAAGCCGGAGGGTTTCGAAAGTGACGAAGAGATCCTCGACCGCATGACCGGGGCATTCCTCGATCTCGGCGGTCGGTGTGCAAATGGCACCGCCCTCATCGTCAGTCACTCCGGCGTGATTCGCACGCTGCGGCATCTGTTGAACGTCGACAATCCCCGGTTGCCGAACCTTGGTGGTTCGTGGTTTCACGTTCTCGCTGACGGCACGATTCAGGCGGGAGAAGTCGTCTCGGTCATCGAGCACCCCACTTCTCCGGAGTCGCTCTAGTCATCATGGTCATCGGTCGCATTCTCGACGATTCGTTTGTTGGCGAAATCAAGCGCAACATCACCATCGTGACGCTTGCGCGATTGGTCGCCAATGCCTGCTATCGCTTCGCTCCACCATTTCTCGCGATCATCGTCACGGACCTTGATGTCACACTCTCCCAAGCCGGCTTTGCCATCTTTCTTTCAGAGCTCACCGGGTTACTTTCGCCGATGGTCGGTCGGTTTACCGAGCGCATTTCACATCGCGCGAGCATGGTCATCGGGCTCGTCGGCACGGGCACAGGCTGTGCGATCGCAGCAGTTGCGCCTTCACTGACGTGGTTCGCAGTTGGCATCACGGTTCTCGTCTTCACCAAGCAGGCGTTCGACATCGGCCTCGGGGCATGGATTGCCGATCACGTTCCGTACGCACAGCGTGGTCGCATCACCGGCCTCACAGAAATGGCATGGGCGCTCGGCCTGTTGGTTGGTGTCTCAGTTCTCGGCGTCGTCACCGCAGTCGCTGGTTGGCGAGTTGCCTATCTCGTGGCCGTCGCAATGGTGGTGTTGCTCACGATTTCAATTGCCCGTCGCGTCACCAACGAACCGAGAACGCAGGTCCACCACGAACGGTCAGGGGCCGCCATCCGCGGACGCGGTTGGCTCGTCGTGTTCACGATGTTTTGCATCATGTCGGCTGCCCAGAACCTCTTTGTCACCTTCGGATCGTGGTTGAGCGACGATTTCGGCTTCGATGCAGCGGGACTGACGATTGTCGGTTTCTCACTCGGAGCAGTCGAACTCGTGTCTTCGTTCGGCAGCGCTTCACGTACCGATCGGTGGGGCAAAGAGCGCAGCATCGCGCTCGGCGCGTTCCTCATCATTCCAGGTGGTCTCTTGCTCGCCATCGGTTCCGATGCGCTTCTCGTCGGCCTCGTTGGCATCGCCATCTATCTCTTAGGTTTCGAATTCTCTGTCGTCAGCCTGCTCCCCGTCGCCTCGAACATCGTGCCGAACAATCCGGCCGTTGGTTTCGGCTGGGTTCTTGGTGCTGGCGCACTTGGTCGAGCGGCGATGTCGCTCGTGTCAACACGCGTCTATGAGGATCATGGCATCCGAATCGCCGCGCTGCTCGGGCCTCTTCTCGCCGTAATTGCGATCGCGCTCATCCTTCAGCACGGCCGACTCGCCACTCGCGAACAATCAGCCGCGAAATAAGTTCGTGATCGGCATTCGCCGATCCTTGCCGAACGCCTTCGTCGACACACGCACACCCGGAGGCGCCTGTCGACGCTTGTATTCGTTCGCATCCACCAGACGAGCGATCCGTTTCACCAACTGCTCGTCAAATCCTTTGGCCACTATTTCTTGGATCGTCAGGTCGTCCTCCACGTACATCGCAAGGATCGGATCGAGAGTCTCGTAGGGCGGCAACGACTGGTCATCTCGCTGGTCGGGGCGCAACTCAGCTGACGGCGGCTTTGAAATGGTCGAGGCAGGTATCACTTCGTGCCCCGCACGTTCGTTGATCCGCTCACAGAGCCGATACACGGTGGTCTTGAACACGTCCTTGATCACGGCATAGGCGCCCACCGAATCGCCGTACAGCGTGAAGTAACCAACCGCGATCTCGCTCTTGTTCCCCGTGGTCAAGACCATCCAGCCGAACTTGTTGGACAATGCCATCAGAGTCGTACCACGCACCCTGCTCTGGAGGTTTTCTTCGGTCAGATCCTGTGGTCGATCAGCGAACATCGGCTTGGTCATCCGCAAGTAGGCGTCAAAGGCTGGTTCGATCTCGATCGTGTCGAATGCGATTCCAAGATTGCGAGCAAGTTCGGCAGCATCGTCACGCGAGCCCTGACTGGAGTAACGCGAAGGCATCGATACTCCATGGACGTGTGCTGCACCGAGTGCTTCGACCGCAATAGCTGCCACCAGCGCAGAGTCGATTCCACCAGAGAGACCGATCACCACATCGGTAAACCCGTTCTTGCGCGCATAATCGCGAGTACCGAGTATCAGTGCTTGGAGAATCTCATCCAGTTCATCGAGTACAGGCTCCAGATTGTGCGCATCTGTTTTCTGACGTTCAGGCGCCGCATCCGAGACGTTCACCACATTTCCCGTCACCGACTTGGCCAAGGCGTCAATGTCGACGACTCGAAAGTCCTCCTCGAATTGGCGCAGCCTCGCGACCAGCGAACCATCACTCGCCACGACCATGCTTCCGCCGTCGAAAACGAGTTCGTCCTGCCCGCACACTTGGTTGACATACACCACCGCGCATTCGTTGGCGCGCGCACGATCGACGATCAACTTTTCCCGCTCGCCAATACGGCCTCGGTGGAAAGGCGAACCGTTGATGTTGAGCATGACCGAGGCACCGGCTTTTGCTTGGGCCTGCACCGGCCCTTCCGCGAACCAGATGTCCTCGCAAATCGTCAAACCACAGGTGACGCCACCAATACGGAAGAGCGAGAACGACTCGCCCGGCTCGAAGTAGCGCTCCTCATCGAACACCCGATAGTTCGGCAACAGATGCTTGCGGTAGATCCCCACTACCTTGCCATTGGCGCAAACTGCTGCCGCGTTGTACATCAACTCCTTGTCCCGATCGACGAAACCGACGACCGCAGCACATGTCCTCGTCGTGGCCGCAAACTGCTCGAGAATCTGCAGGTTGTCAGTCACAAAACCTGCTTTCAACACGAGGTCCTCGGGCGGATAGCCCGTGATCGACAACTCGCCGAAGACGACGACATCACAATGCTCACTTGACGCTCGCTCGTATGCCTCTGTCAATGCCTTTACGTTGCCCACCAAGTCCCCCACCACGGGGTTCATCTGGGCGAGGGCGACTCGCAGCGTCGTCACGAGTTTCAGGCTACGGCTCTGCACTCGGGGGAAACTTCACACGCCGTTTACAAACGGGCAATGGCCGAGAAACTGTGCAATGCAAGAATGACCACTTCGAATCAACGGACCCACACGGGTCCACTGCTCACGAGAGGATCACCATGCCGTATCAGGCCGAATACATCTGGATCGACGGTCATCAACCCACCCCCATGCTGCGCTCCAAGACCAAGATCTTGAAAGACAGCGTGAAGACCCCACCGATCTGGGGATTCGACGGTTCCTCCACCGAGCAGGCCACCGGCGACAAATCGGACTGCATGTTGAAGCCGGTGTTCACCTGCAAGGACCCGATCCGAGGCGGCAAGAACATCCTCGTGCTGTGTGAGGTCATGCTTGCCCAGACAGGCGCCCCACACCCCACTAACACCCGTGCCGCACTCGTGGAGACGGCCAAGAAGTTCGCTGCCCACGAAATGATTTTTGGTATCGAACAGGAATACACGTTCATGCGCTTGAACGGTCGGCCGTTGGGCTTTCCCGAGGAGAGTGGCGAGCCGGAACCGCAGGGTCCGTACTACTGCGGCGTCGGAGCGGGTCGTGTAATGGGTCGTGAGATCATCGAGGAGCACACCTGGGCGTGCATCGAAGCCGGTCTGATGATCGAAGGCACCAACGCCGAAGTGATGCCTGGACAGTGGGAGTACCAGATTGGTGCTGCTGATGCCATCACAGTGAGCGACCACCTCACTGTTGCACGTTGGTTGATGGATCGCATTGCGGAGGACTACGACGTCGTCGTTTCGCTTGCCGCAAAACCACAGAAGGGCGACTGGAACGGCGCAGGCGCACACACCAACTTCTCCACCAAGGCAATGCGTCAGAGCTATGTCGCGATCGAAGCAGCATGCGATGCGCTCAGCAAGAAAGTGAACGAGCACGTCACCAATTACGGTCACGACATCCAGAGTCGCCTCACCGGCAAGCACGAAACTGCTCCGTGGAACAAGTTCAGTTTTGGCGTTTCTCATCGTGGAGCATCGGTGCGCATTCCGTGGTCGGTGGCCCGCGACAAGAAGGGCTACGCAGAGGACCGTCGACCGAACGCCAACTGCGATCCCTACACCGTGACCCGTCTCCTACTGGACACGATCTGTTCCAACGAGAAGGCGCCGGCAAAGGCAGCTGCAAAAGCCAAGAAGTCCCCAAGCAAGAAAAAGAAGAAGTAGTGCAGTAGGCGGTCGGCCCGCTTGGTGCCGACCGCCGCTCCACTCGGCACACTGAGGGGGTGAGTTCGATGCAGGATCACCGACGCGACTACGTGCTGCGCACCATCGAGGAACGCGGGATTCGCCTCGTCCGCCTCTGGTTCACTGACGTCCTCGGCAATCTCAAATCGTTTGCCATCTCGCCAGCCGAAATGGAGAACGCTCTGAACGACGGCATGTCGTTCGACGGATCCTCAATTGATGGCTACAGCCGCATCCAAGAAAGTGACGTGTTGGCCATTCCTGATGTCAACACCTTCGAAGTGTTGCCCTGGGTTGATGGCAAGAGTGCCGAGGCTCGCGTGTTCTGCGATATCGCCAACCTCGATGGCACCGCATTCGATGGCGATCCACGACAAGTGCTCCGCCGCAATCTGCGTGTCGCGCGCGACAAAGGCTTTTCCTTCTATGTTGCGCCAGACATCGAGTACTTCTATTTTGCGCCACCGCAAGACGGTTCGAAGCCGGTTCCTCTCGACAACGGTGGTTTCTTCGATCTGACCAGCACCGATGTCGCCAGCTCGTTGCGCAAGGAGACCATCCGCACACTCGAGACAATGAGCATTCCGGTCGAATACTCGTTCCACGAAGACGCACCGAGCCAGCACGAAATTGACTTACGCCATACCGACGCGCTGACAATGGCCGACAGCGTGATGACGTTCCGTTTCGTCGTCCGCGAAATTGCAGCAATGCATGGTGTGCATGCCACGTTCATGCCGAAGCCGCTGGAGTCAATCCAGGGCTCGGGTATGCACCTCCACCTCAGCCTGTTCGATGGCGAGGACAACGCTTTCCACGACATTCGCGATTCCTACAGCCTTTCGGAGACGGCAAAGAAGTTCATGGCGGGCCTACTCGTGCACGCGGGTGAAATCACTGCCGTGACCAACCAGACGATCAACTCCTACAAGCGATTGGTTCCCGGCTTCGAAGCCCCGGTGCATGTCTCGTGGGCCCGCAACAACCGCAGCGGTCTGATTCGCGTGCCTGTTCCGAAGCGAGCCAACCCACTTGCGACACGTATCGAATACCGCTCCCCCGATCCTGCGTGCAATCCATACCTCGCATTCTCGGTGATCCTCGCTGCAGGCCTGCGCGGCATCGAGCAGAACTACGAGTTGCCGTTGGAGGCCGACTCCAATCTCTTCGAGATGGACGATGTGGCGCTCGACAAACTCGGCATTCAACAACTTCCCCAGTCGCTCTCCGACGCGTTGAAGTTGATGGAAGGCTCACAGCTGGTGGCCGAGACGCTCGGCGACCACATCTTCGAGTGGTTCCTCCGCAACAAGCGAGTTGAGTGGCGCGGCTACAAGACGCACATCAGCCAGTTCGAAACTGATCGTTACCTCAAATCGCTATGACCGTGTACAAGGAACCCGGCCCCGCATTGAAGATGCTGGCCGTCTTCCCCGCGCCCGCACCAATCGAACTCGCCCGCACCCTCGATCTGTCGGGTTACCGCTGGAAGGCTTTTGCGACTGGCGAGGAAGCCTGGCGTAACGAGCCAGAGGGTGGCTGGTCGGGCGCCGTCGTGATGTGCGACGACGACCCGGAAGGTGCATGGGCGATGTGTCGTGCGTTACGTCGACGAGACGTGCCGGTCGCTCGATTGCTGGTACTCGTAACAGGGGCACAGCTCGGTGATCTCGAGTTGCGCGACGAGTTGTATGACGACTTCTGTCTCACACCATTCCATCCGCGCGAACTCGAGGCTCGACTTACCCATCTCTTCTGGCGTGAGCTGAAGGGCAGCCGCGAATCACTGATCGAATACGACCGCCTTGTGTTGAATCTCGAGACGTACCAGGCAAGTTTTGCCGGACGTTCGCTCGACCTCACCTATATGGAATACGAGTTGCTCAAGTTCCTTGCGCAAAACCCTGGCCGAGTCTTCTCACGTGAGACTCTGCTCTCACGTGTGTGGGGATATGAGTACTTCGGTGGAGCGCGCACGGTCGACGTTCACGTACGTCGACTTCGCGCCAAGCTCGGCGAAGAAAATGCGTTCCTAATTCAGACGGTGCGCAGCGTCGGCTACCGCTTCGGGCAAGCCGGCTGGTCGGCCTGAGCTCTCGGCGTTAGACGGCTGAAGCCAACGTCAACACGCCAATCACCAAGAACACGAAGGCCGCTGCTCGACGGATCATCCGCATCGGAAGTCGGGAAGCAAGCCATGCTCCCGCCACCACGGCAAGTCCGGACACGGTGACGAGTGCAGATCCTGCTCCGAGTGCCACTGCAACGGGATCTTCGAAGCGCGCCGCGAAACCGGCCGTTGCCAACTGGGTGAGATCAGCGAATTCGGCCATCAAGATCACCGATGCGCACGTCCATGCAATTCGTACCCCGCTCAGTGTCGTCGGCGCGTTCACAGCATCTTGTTCTTCTTCGCCGCCACGCAACATCACGATTCCGCCGACCACGAACAACGATCCGACCACCAGTCGAACGGGAGTAGTTGGCAATTTGCTGAGTGCAGAGCCGAGAGTGACCGCAAGTGCAACATGCACCAGATAACCGGCCGAAACTCCGATCCACGTCGGCATTCGACGTTTGAAGCGCGTCGACAACATGAGTGTGGCGAGCATCGTCTTGTCGGGAAGTTCGGCGAGGAAGATCGCACCGAAAACGACAAGCGCATTGCTGAGATTCATCGAACGCAGCGGTTCAACGAGAACCGAAGTTCTGCATTCGTCGAGCCAACGTGTCGTGGCGGCGAAGCATCTCATCCACGCGAGGAGACACCAGTTCACCATGGCGCACCACTGACTTGCCGTTGACCACAACATGTGCTGCCGACACGGGGCCACAGCGCAACCATGCCTCTATCGGATCCGCAATCGCTCCAGCAAATCGTGGGCCTTGCAGCGACCACACCGCAACGTCGCCCACCGCACCCACCGAAAGCTCACCGATTTCACCAAGTCGACCGAGACATCCCGCGCCACCGCGAGTGGCGATTTCGAGAGCCATCCGAGCGCTTCCTGCACTCGCTCCATCGCGCAACTTGGCCAACAACATCGCCTGGCGTGCCTCGAGCCACAGCGACGCCGAGTCGGCCGACGAAGAACCATCGACACCCAAACCAACGTGCACTCCTGCTCGACGCAACGCCACGACTGGCGAGATTCCCGAAGCGAGGATCAGGTTGCTGCTCGGACAATGGGCAGCGCCGATGCCCGCCTTGCCAAGTCGTGCAACTTCGTCATCGTTCGGCATCACACAGTGCGCCACCCACGTTCGATCGGTGCACCAACCCACCTCTTCGAGGTACTCAGTTGGTCGGCATCCGAACGTAGCCACTGAATAGTCGTCGTCTTCGCTGTTCTCGGCGAAGTGCGTGTGTAGTCGAACGTCCAACTTTTCGGCGAGCTCTGCCGATTCGATCATCAACTTCTTCGTAACACTGAAGGGTGAGCACGGCGCCAGCGCAATGCGCACCATCGCTCCGTGTTCGCGATCGTGATGACGCTTCACGGCTGCCTCGGACTCAGCGAGGATGACGTCGTGATCCTGCACCACGTTGTCGGGTGGCAGGCCACCGTCTTTCACCGAAAGCGACATCGAGCCTCGAGTCGGATGGAACCGAATCCCGAGGTCCTGAGCTGCCTCGATTTCTGCAGTGAGGAGGTCGCCCGCTCCAGCTGGGTGGACGTACAGGTGATCGGTGGATGTGGTGCAACCCGACAATGCGAGTTCAGCCAATCCGACCCAAGCAGATACGTGCGCAGACTCTTCGTCGAGCGTGCTCCACAGTGGATACAGCGACTGCAACCAACCGAACAATGGTGCGGTCGTCATTGGCGGATATGCGCGAGTGAGGTTTTGATACAGATGATGGTGAGTGTTGATTAACCCAGGCGTCACCAAACACCCGCGAGCATCGATCACTTCGCGAGCCGCAGGTTCACTGCCACTCGCACCGACCGCACTGATCTTGGATCCGGTGATGGCCACCCATCCGCCAGCGATCTCGCGGCGTTCGTTGTCCATCGTGGCGACGACGACGGCGTCGCGGATGAGGAGGTCGACCAAGGCGCTCAGTCGTTGAGTTGCACGAGCTCGCTACCCGCGTGACGTTCTTCGGCATCCTTATTCAAGAAGAAACCGAGAATCGCGGCGATCACTGCAGTTCCGAGACCGACCACGATCGGAAACCCGAGCAACACGAGTACGAGAATTACTGCGCCAGCCATGGCTCTACCGTACTGGCTTGAACGCCCACGCTTCGATCTCCACGGCGCCGCGGAACGGCAGTGCGGCCACTCCGATGGTGCTGCGTGCAGGACGACTTCCACCGAACCCCTTCACGTAGGCTTCATTGAACGTGGTGAAGGTGTCCATGTCGGTGAGGAAGCACAACGTCTTCTTCACGTCATGCAACGTGAGACCGACTGTCGCGAGCTGATTCTTCAGGTTGACCACGGCCTGAGCGGTTTGAGCGGCAACGCCACCTGACACCAGCTTGCCGTCCAGGACACCGAGCTGTCCGGACACGATTACCCAATCGCCCGCACGTACAACGGGGGTGTACGGACCAAGGGCCGCACCCGCCTTCTTTGGCGCAGCGGTCTTTGCCTGCTTCTTGGCGGCAGCTTTCGCGACAGACTTCTTACTCGTCGTCTTCTTCTTGGCCGACGTTTTCGTTGTTGTTTTGGGCGAGCGCTTCTTCGTTGCCATGACGACAATCTAGACGCTTCGAATCTCTCGACGGCCATCCCGCCGGGTCGTCTCCAAATCTCGAGTCGTACACTCGGAACGTGCTCTCCCGCCGTCGATTCATCGCGCTCACGACACTTGGCTCTGCTGGTGCAGCTGGTCTGCTCAATTCGTGTTCATCGAATGAGTCACTCGACACCAGCTCGCTCACCGTCGTCCAACGGTTTCCGCAGGTGCTCGTTCCCGGACTCGTACGTGCACCAATTTCGCTGGCCAATCAAGATGGTGTCCTTACCGTCGAAGACGCCAAGGATGTCCCCGACATTCTCACTGCCGTACTTGTTGACGTCGAAAGTGGAGCGGAGATCGCCTCCGGCATATCGGCCACACGACACGACGCAGGTCTCGCTGCTCCCTATTGGCCGTTCCGCTTCACGGTTGAAAAACCTGGGATTTACACATTGGTCATCGACGGTGTTTCACCAACAGGCGCAGCAGTTCAGGTGTCAGAGCGCGAACAAATTCTCGTTCCACTCGTCGGCGACGCCTTTCCACCGTTCGACACACCCACCGTTGCCGACGCACGCGGCGTCGATCCAATCTGCACGCGCAAACCCGATCCATGTCCACTCCACGACATCACACTCACTGAAGCGCTCGCGCTTGGCAAACCAGTTCTCTATCTCGTGGGTACTCCCGCTTACTGCTCTACCAGTACATGTTCACCAGCGCTCGACGGCGTGCTCAAGGTTCGTGAGGAAGTGGGCGACGCTGCCGCCTTCGTGCATTCCGAGATCTACACCGATGACACGCTCAGCACGGTTGCGCCTGCAGTGACCTCACTCAAATTGACGTACGAGCCTGCGTTGTTCGTGATCGACGCGAAGGGAATACTCGTCGACCGTCTCGATGCGGTATTCGACGAAGTTGAAGTTCGCGGATCGCTAGAGGCGAACTCGCTTCTGGTTTGAGAAAGTCTTGCTGAGAGGAATCAGCTGAAGCTGTTGCCACAGCCGCATGTGCGCGTGGCGTTCGGGTTGTTGATCTTGAACCCGGCTTCCTGCAAACCGTCCTGATAGTCGAGGCTCGCACCAACCAACAACTGCGACGAGGCGGGATCGACGACGACCCTCACTTCGCCGAACGTCGCCGTCTGGTCGTCGGTGGCGATGTCACCATCGAAGAACATCTCGTACGAAAATCCCGAGCAACCACCGGGACGAACAGCCACTCGAAGCGCCAAGTCATCGGCGCCCTCGTCGGCGAGCAATTGCTTGACTTTCTTTGCTGCGGAGTCCGTAAGCGTGATCATGGGCTCAGACTATCGCTGGGTGCCCAACCAATGGCAAGCACTGCTTCCCCAAAATCGAGACCCCCCAGTAGGTTGAATCGCATGTCCGAGCGCCGCACAGCGCCACCCACGAGCGCCCAAGTAGCCGACATGTTGCGCGCCGTGATCGACCCGGAGTTGGGCGACAACATCGTGGATCTCGGCATGGCCGGCGAGCCGATTGTCGATCCGAACGGCCTCGTCACGATCCCCATTAAGTTGACGATCAAGGGCTGTCCGCTGCGCGCCCAAATCAAGAAGGACATTGAGTCGCGGGTGGAGACGCACCCCGGCGTCACGAAGGTGAAGATCGAGTGGGGCGAGATGACCGCCGACGAGCGCACGGCGGTGATGACCCGTGCACGGTGGAACGCACGCGAACAAGCCGGCGACACCGCTGTGCCCAATTCGGCACGCGTGCTCGCAATTGCCAGCGGAAAAGGTGGCGTGGGCAAGAGTTCGGTCACGGTGAATCTGGCAGCGGCAATTGCTGCAAAGGGATTCGTCGTTGGTGTGCTCGATGCCGACATCTGGGGATTTTCTATTCCACGCATGCTCGGCATCAGCGATCGTCTCGAGGCTCAACGAGTCGAGGGAACCGACAAACCCAAGATCATCCCGAACGAGCGCAAGGTGGGATCCGGCTTGCTCAAGGTGGTGTCGACGGGAATGTTGGTGGAGGACGAAGGCACCGCGTTGATGTGGCGAGGCCTGATGTTGACCAAAGCCGTCGAACAATTCCTCAACGACGTGCACTGGGGTCAACTTGACTACTTGCTGATCGACATGCCTCCCGGTACCGGCGACGTGCAAATGGGGCTCGCGCGCATGTTGCCGCGCACCGACCTGATCATCGTCACCACTCCCGCAACCTCTGCACAAAAAGTTGCCATCCGTGCAGCCGACATGGCACGCCGCAGTTTCCTTCGGGTGGCCGGAGTGATCGAGAACATGAGCTCATTCACGTGTGAGCACGGCACGGAATATCCGCTCTTCGGAAGTGGCGGCGGCGAAGCGTTGGCGAACGAGATCGGAGCCGAATTACTCGGTTGCATCCCCATCGAAAACGCCGTTGCTGCCGGCAGCGACAGCGGCAACCCTGTCGCTATCGATGGCACGGGTGAAGCCGCGCGTGAATTCGCCAAGATCGCCAACTCGATCATCGAGAGCACCGTGTCCAACGAATCGCTTGCCGGCTGCTCTGCACGCACTCCCGAAGCCGTTGCGGTGCAGGTGAAGACTCGCGTCTAGAAGTCGGGGTCTCCCGGCAGGATCACGCCGATCACCCGACCGTCTTTGTCCGTTCGCAAACGTGGGGTGATGCTCGGCGGAACCCCCACTCTCTTCGCGGCTTCGAGTGCAGAATGCACCGAATCGTGTTTCAACAAGAACTCGAGGTTGCTGATAGTTGGTGGGATCATTGCCAACTTCCCTTCTCGGTGCCGCGCAAGAGCCTCACTTGGCGTCACCCACAAACTGTCGATCGTCTCCCCATCGTCATGCAACGGCTCCTGGAAAGCCGGTGCCGGGGCAACGAAGAATCTCGTGTCGAATCGGCGTGCCTCACCGACGGGTGTGATCCAGTGACTGACGTAATGAATCGAGTCGGTCGTCAGTCGCAAACCTTCGTTGATGCACAGGTCGATGAATCGGAGCGAACCATCGTTGACGCCCAATCGGGCTTCACCGAAACGAGCGTGTGATTGCTCGTCGTCGAAGCGCAGCGGATCCTTGTCTTCAGATTTCCGGGCAAGCAGTACACCCGCCTCCTCGAAACTCTCGCGGATGGCCGCTACCCAATAGGCAAGTCCACCTCGCTCCAACCCGAGTAGCGCGCTCGCTTCCTCGTCGGTGCGACCATCGCAAATCTCCTCGAGCATCCGTTCGTCATCGACTTCGTCTACTCGCCCACCCGGAAACACGTACATCCCACTCGCAAACGCAGCTTTCAGCGTTCGCTGCAGCATGAACACTTCGAGTCCGTCGATGGGATGATCGCGAATCAACATCACCGTCGCTGCCGGACGCAATGGAACTAGATGCGCATCCGTATTCATCTCAGCCCCGCTTGGCTCGGCCCAACACCCAAGCGCCAAGCACGGCGATAACACTGCCCACCAACGCGAGGGGATGAACACTTTCACCGCGCACCACCACGCCGAGCAGCAACGACACTGCCGGCATCACATAAGTACTTGCCGATGCACGAGTCGGCCCCACTCTGCCGGCCATGGTTGCCGCCATCATGTGCGCAACCGCAGTTCCGAATACTCCCAGCACCACGAGCGCGAGAAATGGCACCCACTCGAAATCGCTGTTTTGAATCGCAGCAATTCCCATCGGGGCGAGCAAGACGATCGCGACCAATTCCGCCCGCCACAAAATGGGCAGAGTGCCGAATCGCTGCTGCAATGGCCCAGCCACGTTGATCGCCACTCCGTACATCATCAACGCAGACACGATCAGCATCACACCGAAGGCACTCGATGAGCCTTCGCTCAAAGTGGGCAGCGCAATCAACACGATTCCCGACATCCCGATCAGGATCCCGATCACCTGGCCGCGATGCGGAAGCTTGCGAGTGATGATCGCGGCAACGGTCGCTGCAAACAGTGGAGTGCCACCGTTCAACATTCCCGTCACGCTGGACGACACATGTTGCTCGGCAAACGGGAAGGTGGTGAGAGGCGCGGCAAGCCACACCACCCCGAGCAGCGCGATGGGTTTCCACGCAGTCCGATCGACGGGTTTCCGCGAGCCGGGAATGAGGGTGAGCGTGATGCAGCCAAAGAGAACCCGCATCGGTGTGACGAGGCCGGGCGAAAACGACTCCATTGCTTCCGCGATCAAAAAGAACGACGAGCCCCAGATGACACCGGGTACGAACAGCAACACCCAATCGATTGGCTGCATCGTCGCCGCATCGGCCGCCAAGCGCCGTTCGATCGAGGAGTTAATGATCCTTTCCTTTGCGCATCTCGCGATAGTCGCGCGCGCCACCCTCGAGAGGTTCCACTTCGAGTGTCACACCGTCGATGCCGACCACCCTGCACGACTCTCCCGCGTTCAACGGCGTTGCGCGATTGGTTCGCGCTCGCCACTTTGCGCCTTTCACCGACACCGTGCCCTCCGGGTCGACTGCGCCAACGGCTTGACCTTCGAGGCCAACCATCCACTCGCGGCCGATCGTCGGAGTGGCGAAGCGCGTGCGCACCATGCTCGGCATACCGACGATGAATGCCAGGGCAATCGAAGCCACACCAGAAATCAAGGTGATCCACGACAGCCGCAAGTTGCTGCCGTCGATCGGTCTATACATCGCAAACGAGGCGGCGACGAACATCACGAGACCTACTCCCGTCCACAGACGAGGCACTCCCACTTGCACATCGACGGCGAACGCGAGCATGGCGAGGAGGATCAACGCGACGGCGATCGGACGCGTCGGTAACTCCGCCAATCCGTACGAGCCGAGAACAGTAAACACCGCGCCGACTACTCCAGCGATTCCGACGCCGGCCGTGAACATTTCGAACAACAACAGCGCGAGTCCGAATGCGAAGAGCAGGTAGGCAACGGGTGGGCTCGCCGCGGTGTGCATCAACTGGCCGAGCACGTCGAGTTTGAAGAACCGGGCAGTAGTGGCATCTCGCACCACCTGACCGTTCGCATCGGTTGACTCCACCACGGTGTCGAGTTGACGATCACCAAAGGTCAATCCGTCCAGTGCCAACAGCATGTTGCGCACCACGGGAACACCCTCATCAGATCCGCCGTAGTTCAAGACTCCTGCTTCACGAGCTTCGTCGAAGCCGATCGTCGTGCTCCGCAACTTCATTCCCGCAGAACCGAACGACAGCTCTTCACCATCGAGGACCAAGGGCTTTCCAGTAAGTCCGATGCGTGCACCTGGTGCCATTGCGGACACGTCGGCAACCGCCAGCATTTGCGCAGACCATCCATATGCCCGCGCATTCGATGGCCCCACCCACACTGCAACGGGTACCTCGGCATCGCGAATCTCAGTCAACAACTCGCGCATCTCGCTCTCTGCCACCACCGCACCGTGCGAGTTCACCTGCAACACGACCGCCTGTGCGCCGTTTTCAGTTGCCCGCTCGAGCGAGTCATGGATGGCATTCACGAGAACGTGATCGAGCAACCCACTCACCGCCACCACGTCCACCGGCGCCAAGTCGGCAGCCGACTCGGCAGCACGCGCCGTTCCCGAAAGGACAACACCAAAGAGCGTGCCGAAGAGGGTGAGACTGAGGACCCACCGCCACGCACTTCGCAACTCGTTCACGCTTCTCACAACGACTAGCAACCGTACCGTCGGCGACTCGTCAATGACGACGTTGGAGTAACCTGCACACGTGCACATTCTCGTGGGAACCGACGCGCAATGGGTATTGGACGAAGTCGTCGCCGCCCTCGGCTCCCCGGAGAACTCATTCGTGGTCTGCTCGAACGGTCGGGATGTTCCCGAAGCCATCGAGCGTCGAGTGCCCGATCTCGCGGTGCTCGATCTGCAGTTCGGAACGATGGGTGCGATGGCGGTGACGATGGACTTGCGCCTCGATCACAGCGACAAGCGCATCCCGCACATCCCCGTGTTGATGCTCCTCGATCGTCATGCGGACGTGCATCTCGCGCGCCGCAGCGGCGCGGAGGGCTGGGTCGTCAAACCGCTCGATGCTCTGCGTTTGCAACAAGCGGCGAAAGCATTGCTCGCCGGCGAAACGTGGCACGACGAGCTCGGTTCGTCCGCGTCTCTTGCCCGTTAGGCTCGTCTCCGCAAATACCGGGGATTAGCGCAGCTTGGTAGCGCGCCACGTTCGGGACGTGGAGGCC
>JAFMFC010000084.1 GCA_017856375.1 Ilumatobacteraceae bacterium
GCTTCTGCGACCTGCATTCCTGCGCGCACCGAACCCGTCACGGACACCATTGCCGGCGTGTCGTGGGCAACCATCGCGCGACCCGTGTCGCGATCGCCACAAATCACGTTCAGTACTCCGGGAGGCAACACCTCCCCGGCAATCTTGGCGACCAACGCGGTGGATGCAGGCGTGGTGTCGCTCGGCTTCAACACGGTGGTGTTGCCCGTAGCAATTGCCGGAATGAACTTCCACACACCCATCATCAGCGGATAATTCCACGGAGCCACTTGCGCACAAACTCCAACTGGTTCGCGACGAATGTACGAGGTGAAATTCGGCACGTATTCCCCTGCGCTCTTTCCTTCGAGCATGCGTGCCGCACCGGCGAAGAATCGAATCTGGTCCATCATCGGAGGCACTTCCTCCGAGTAGGTGATGGCGCGAGGCTTACCGGTGTTCTCGATTTCTGCTTCGATCAACTCGTCCATATGCGCTTCCATCGCATCAGCGATGTCATTGATCGCCTTCTGGCGCATCGAAGGAGTGGAGTTCTTCCACGACTCGAAGGCGTCGGCTGCCGCCTTCATCGCATCGTCTACATCGGCTTCGCTGGAGAGTGCTGCTTCCGCATACTGCTTGCCCGTCACGGGATCAATCACCGGGGTGGTCTTGCCCTCGCGAGCTGGAACTTCCTTGCCATTGATGTAGTTGAGGAACTTCTTCATGCCCCAACACTAACCCCCGACCACCATCTGTGACCCTTGCTGCCATTGACCCGCCTCGTCTTCAGGGACATTTGCGGACTAAACAAGGGGGCATGTCCCCTGCCATCAAAACGCTCGGAGTGCCCACGGAAGTCAAGACGATGGAGGGCCGCGTATCACTCACCCCGGACGGAGTTCGCGAGTTCGAGCGACTCGGGATCGACGTGTTCGTGCAGCAGGGCGCAGGCGAAGCCGCCAACATCACCGATGCCGAATATCGGGCAGCCGGTGCCGACATCGTGCCTACGGCCGCCGACGCCTGGGCCCAGGACATGGTCGTCAAGGTCAAGGAGCCCAAGGAAGAAGAATTCGGATTCCTGCGCGAAGACTTGACCCTCTTCACCTATCTCCACCTCGCTGCCTACCCGAAGGTTGCCGAAGCCCTCGTGAAGTCGAAGTGCACTGCCGTTGCCTACGAGACCGTGCAGCTCGACGATGGATCGTTGCCACTCCTTGCACCGATGAGCGAAATCGCAGGTCGACTCGCCACTCAGGCAGGATCCCGTTTCTTGGAGCGACCACAGGGAGGACGCGGCGTATTGATGGGCGGAGCCCCGGGAGTTCGCCCAGCGAAAGTCGTCGTCATTGGTGCCGGCAATGTCGGTTACAACGCCGCGTGGATTGCCGCTGGGATGCTCGCCGAGGTGACCATCCTCGACAAGAACTTGGATCGACTCCGCTTCATCGATCAGATCAGTGTCGGTCGGACCACCACGCTTGCCTCCAACCGCGGCTCGATCGAGCGCTCGCTGCTCGAGGCCGACCTCGTCGTCGGCGCAGTGCTGGTTGCCGGTGCTCGCGCGCCAGTAGTGGTGAGTGAAGACATGGTGAAGTCGATGAAACCAGGCTCGGTGATTGTCGACGTAGCAATCGACCAAGGCGGCTGCATCGCCACCTCTCGAGAGACGTCACACAAAGAGCCGGTGTACGAACAACATGGCGTCATCCACTATGCAGTTGGCAACATGCCCGGTGCCGTTCCGAATACCAGCACCTACGCGCTCACCAATGCCACCCTGCCCTACCAACTCGAGATTGCAACGCATGGAGTTCGCGATGCGGCGAGGCGAAATGGCGCGATCGCCCTCGGCGTCAACACCGTTTCGGGAATGGTCACCTACGAACCGGTGGCAAGCGATCTCGGATACGAGTTCGTCGAACCGGTGGCAGCGCTCGGCGCCTGATTCAGCGCAGCGTCAATCGCAGCACGAGTCACGCCAACCACAGGTGGTGCACTTGTAGTGGGCGTGCTCTGGAATCAATCGTGACTCGCAGTGTGGGCAGTGACTGAAGATCCCACGCGGGTTCTCGCACACCATTCCACGAAGTTGCTCGGCAGTAGCGTGTGGGGTCGATGGCGACTGTTCCATGTCGCCCATTGTGACAAACTCCCGAACGACTGACGAGCTTTAGTGACCGACGCAGGCAATCCAGAAGTCTCCACGCCCCACGGATTCAAGGAGGGGACCGTGCGAGCAGCGCTTGCCTACCGCGATTTTCGATTGGTCTGGCTCGGATCATTCACCTCGAACGTGGGCACCTGGATCCAGAACGTGGTGCTGCCCGCCTACGTCTACACCCGCACGGGCAAGGCATCTCTCGTCGGACTCATGATCTTTGCCCAACTCGGCCCACTGTTGTTCCTGGCTATCCCTGCGGGAGTCATTGCCGACCGCTTCAATCGCCGGACCTGGCTGATCGCGATGCAGGCAGTCCAACTCGTCTGTTCAGCGATCATCGGCTTCTTGGCTTTGGGTGAGCCGTCCTTCGCAGCGCTGTTTGCAGCTTCCCTAGGTGTCGGCATCGGTAATGCGCTGAATGCACCTGCGTGGACGGCGATGCTTCCTTCGCTCGTGCGACCCGAAGACTTGCCTGGTGCAATTTCGATTTCGAGCACCACGCTCAATGGTGCACGAGTGGTGGGGCCGATCATCGTGGCCGTGCTCGCCCAATGGGGAGTGGATACCGCAGCGTTCTTCTTCATCAACGCTGTCAGCTTCTTGTTCATCATGGTTGCGCTCTATGTGGTGCACGTACCCCCCGTGCAGCGCGACAATGTTCGCGGTCGACACCAATTCACTCACGGCCTACGTGTTGCGCGCCAACGAAAAACGGTGGGTCGCATGCTGCTCACAATGACGACGTTCTCGCTGTTCTCGCTGCCATACGTAGGCCTGTTTCCTGCAGTCGCGAATCTCAACTTCGGCATCGCCGAGGATGGCCCTGCATACAAGTGGCTTTATGCCACATGGGGCCTTGGTGCTTCGCTCGGCGGTCTGGCTATCGGCACCACCTTCGCCGATTACGACAAGCGCAAACTCACTCAGTGGGGATTCGCCGGGTTCGCCGTTGCCCTGAGTTGCTTCGCACTCATTGCTTCCCCAGAACCCGCCTACATTTTCGGTTTCCTCCTCGGATTCTTTTACTTCTTCTCCACCACGTCGTTGTCGACCGTGCTTCAAGGCCGCCTGGAATCCGAAGTGCGTGGACGCGTGATGGCCCTCTACATCATGTCGTTTGGTGGCACCGTGCCAATCGGCAACATGATCTTCGGACCACTGATCGACCGCTTCGGTGCACGTTCGATTCTGCTCTTCGGAGCGGCATGGGCCGTATTTCTTGCATGGTGGTGCGACATCAAACGACTCGATGAGATCGAGACCGCTCGCTAGACGAGCAGATTTATCAGTCGCTCAAGGGCCGCAACTCGCGAGCCCTTCACGAGGATCGCACTGCCCTCGCCACGTTCTGCTAGGAGCGACGCCGCCTGCTCCACCGTGAATGATTCGATGCCATAAGCATTTGTGCCCACCGCGATCAGCTCAATTCCCAGTTCTGCAACTCGCGCAGCAATCTGTCGGTGATGGTGATCCGAATCGGCGAGTTCAGCCATTTCTCCGAGCACTGCAACTTTGCGCTTGGGCGCAACCAGCGAAAGCGTGTCGAGCGCAGCGGCCATCGAAGTGGGATTGGCGTTGTAGCAATCATCGAGCAGCACGGCACCTGATCTCGTTCGCCGTTCTTGCATCCGCATCGGCGACATCGACACGTTGCCGAGCGCTGTTGCGGCTTGGCTCAGGTCAACTTTGCACGCACCGGCCACGGCAAGTGCCGCGAGGGCGTTTGACACCATGTGCTTCCCCGGAACATTCAGCCGAACGTGCGCGGCTCCCCATGGCGAGGACACGTCGAAGGAGTGCCGCCCCATCTCGTCGGACTCAAGCTTCGTAATGTGCACATCAGCCGTGCGCTTTTCGCCGTAGGTAAGCAACTGCGCACTCGTCCGCGCAGACATCGCCGCCACGCGTTCATCGTCTGCGTTGAGCACGGCAAAACCGGAAGTTGACAACGCCTCCACCAGTTCACCCTTTGCCTTGGCCACACCCTCCAGCCCGCCCACGCGTTCCGTGTGGGCATGACCAACGGCCGTGACCACTCCAATCGTCGGCCGGCCAATTGCAGCGAGTCGAGCAATCTCGCCAAAGCCGCGCATCCCCATTTCCAAGACGAGTGCTTCAACTTGATCGTCGGCGTTCAGAATGGTGACGGGTAAACCCTGATCGTTGTTGTAGGACCGCTCAGAGGCCGCCACCCGAAACGTTGTCGCGAGTACTGCCGCGACCATGTCTTTCGTGGAGGTCTTTCCCACCGAACCCGTGATCCCCACCACTCGACCATCGATCTGCGCGTCGAGTCGATTGCGAGCCCATTCGCCGAGTTGCAACAAAGCGGCAAGCGTGTCGCTCACCACCACGGCGGACCTTCGGCCCTGAGGTTCGCGTGTGGTGAGATACGCACCCGCACCACGCGTTATTGCATCGGCAATGAACTCGTGTCCGTCGCGAGCCGCCACGATCGGGACGAACAGCTGACCAGCGACGAGAGTGCGCGAGTCAAACGACACGCCAGAGAGGTGTGCGTTCTGTCCGACCAATCGTCCGCCGGTCGCCGTTGCCACATCAGCGGCCATAAAGCGCATGAGTGAAGGCTACCGATGTGCCTAGTACCGTGAAGACGATGTCGACAGTCGGGGCGCGCACGCATGTCGTCGTGATCTTCGGTGGAGAATCAGCCGAACACGACGTGAGTTGCGTTACTGCAGCACATGTCATTCGTGCACTCGACCCCGAGAAATATCGCGTCACCGCGATCGGTATCGATCGTCGCGGAAAATGGTTGACAGCAATCGACGCTATGAAAGCACTTGAGCGTGGACCATCGTTCATCCCCGAACGACTCGTCGCCGAGGGCGAACCCACCTCGATCACACCCATCGTGGAGGCTGCAAGCTCACACCGCGCCACGGTGATGTTCCCGTTGCTCCACGGCCCACTGGGCGAGGACGGCACCATCCAGGGAGTGTTCGAATTGGCCAACATTCCGTACGTGGGAACCGGCGTACTCGGGAGCGCCGTCGCGATGGACAAAGCTGTAGCGAAACAACTCCTTGCCGCCAGCGACATCCCGCAGCCGAAATTCATTTCCCTTCGCGAGGACCAAATCTCACCATCCGTGCTACATGGAGCAATCAATGAACTTGGGCTACCACTGTTCGTCAAACCGGCCAATATGGGATCTTCTGTAGGAATCTCCAAGGTGAAGTCGGCCGACGAGCTGGACCGGGCGATCCGCGTGGCCCTCACTTATGACGAGTGGGTGTTACTCGAAGAAGCAGTCGCTGGCCGCGAAATTGAAGTGGCCGTGTTGGGTAACCGCTCAGTGCGATGTTCGGTACCTGGTGAGATCGTGCCAAGTAGAGAGTTCTACGACTACGAAGACAAATACGTCGGCGATGGTGCTCAACTGATCGTGCCCGCCTCGCTCAACACCGAGGAAGTGGCCGCCGTCCAACGTCTTGCGACGGTGGTGTTCCACACTCTCCATGCAGAGGGCATGGCCCGTGTCGACTTCTTCTACGAAGAGGGCGGGCGCGGATTCCTGTGCAACGAAATCAACACGATTCCTGGATTTACGCCGATCTCGATGTATCCCAAGTTGTGGCAAGCAACTGGATTGTCCTATAGCCAGTTACTCGACGAACTGATTTCCCTTGCGCTTGAGCGACACGGTCGCAAACGGCGTAATACCGCTCGCTGACGGCCGACTACTGATTGGCAGGCGGGATGTTGATCACCTGACCGGCGACGATCGTCACGTCGTTCGTCGGCCAGCCATTTGCATTGAGCAGCGCACCTTCTGA
>JAFMFC010000017.1 GCA_017856375.1 Ilumatobacteraceae bacterium
CCCGTGCCGCCACCTTGAAAGGGTGGTGTCCTAGGCCACTAGACGATGGGGGCAAGTTGTTACTCGCCCGTTGGAAGAGCCCTACGAATCTACCAGCGGACTCGGATGATCCACTCGAGGAGCCATCCCAAATAGGAGTACAGGTGGTACTGGGGAAAGGCGGGGTCGTCCTCTTCGATCGCGGGCTCGTTTTCCTGAATATCAAGCAAGGTGCCGAGCACAAGGCGCAGATCGTTCACCGACTTCATCAGCGAGTCGAGTTCATCCTCGGTGAGCACGATCACATCGGCTTCTTCGTCTCGAACAAGTAACTCATTGGTCCGATTGAGTGAGTCGAGGCGCGATGCGAGCAACTCTCCGTGCATCAATCTTTGGTATTCCTCATCGAGTTCGGCGTCCTGGTGATACGCAGCGGGGAAGAGTCGGCGAAATCGATCGTCGCCCGTTCCGGCAAGCACGGCGTCGCGCAATTGGGTGATCAAATCGACCACGACGCGACGATCGTCCGACCGCATCGCCAAATGAAACCCGTCAGCTTCCTGCCAGAGCACATCCTTGCGCCCCATCTTCAGACGTCATCTCTCTGCATGGTCGCCCACAAGCCGTGTTCGTGCAGTCGGTAGACGTCGAGCTCCGAGCGTTCTCTTGTTCCGCTGGAGACGACCGCACGACCTTTGTGGTGTACGTCGAGCATCAACTTTGTGGCCTTGTCGCGGTCGTAACCAAACACCTTCTGCAGTACGAAGGTGACATACGACATCAGATTGATTGGATCGTTCCACACGATCACCACCCATGGATGATCCACATCGGTGGACTGTTCGTCGAACGTCTCGGGAATCGATTGGACGTCGGTCTTGCTCACCACATCAGTGTGCCGTGTCGCGCGCGGCGACGACACGACTAGTGACGGTATGTGTACTGCTCGTAGTCTTGAAGCGTGTCTTCGCTCGGTAAGCCCGTCGTTCCGTCGCGTTTGACCGATGCCTTGTTCCGTCATGAATCACGAGATTCTGGTCGTCGTTCGAAGTTCGCCGCGTACGTGGCGTTGACCAAACCGCGCATCATCGAGCTGCTCCTCGTCACCACGGTGCCGACGATGGTGCTGGCCAATGATGGTTGGCCCTCGATCAGCTTGATGCTGGCGACGGTGCTCGGCGGCGCTCTTGCTGCCGGGGGTGCAAACGCGATCAATATGTATGTGGATCGCGACATCGATTTGTTGATGGAGCGCACCAAGAACCGCCCGCTCGTGCGCGGAGAGGTATCGCCACGCGGCGCGCTTGTGTTTGCCGTGTTGTTGCAGGTATCCGCGTTCGCGGTGTTGTGGTACTTCGCCAACCTGGCTGCCGCTTTATTGGCGTTTGGTGCGGCAGCTTTCTATGTTTTCGTTTACACGTTGTGGCTGAAGCGCACTAGTAAGCAGAACATTGTGATCGGAGGAGCAGCGGGCGCAGTGCCGGTGCTTGTGGGCTGGGCCGCAGTCACGGGTTCGCTTTCGTGGGCTGCTGCTGCGCTGTTCGTCTTCATGTTCTTGTGGACTCCGCCACATTTCTGGGCGCTGGCAATTAAGCACGCCGATGAGTACCGCGCAGCAGGTGTTCCGATGTTGCCGGCCGTGTCGACCTTGCGACACACCACTAATCAGATGGTGGTCTACGCCGTTCTCCTGCTCGCCTCGTCATTGGCGGTGTTGCCCTTTGCCGATTTGGGGTGGATTTATGGAATCACGGCAGTGATATTCGGTCTGGCGTTTACGGCGGGGTGTGTGCAATTGAGAAAAGCGCCATCAGAAGCCCATGCGATGAGGCTGTTTTCTTTTTCCATCACCTATGTGACGGTGTTGTTCGCCGCCATCGTGGTGGACGTACTTCTCGGTTAATCCCTCTCCGATGAGTTCGGGCTTGGCGCCCGTGATTGTTAGTGTTTAGAGCGGTATGTCCTCGGTTGAAGCACCCCTCGTGGGCGTCGCCGGCGCGTCCTCCACGACGGGGATTGCGGCCTGGTTGACGACCACACACCATCGTCAGATCGGTCGTATGACGATCGTGGCGTCTTCGGTGTGGCTGCTCGTCGCCGTGGCGCTTGGCGCGCTCGTCAGCTTCGAGAGAATCGCCGACGCCTCCTTGGTCTTCACCGAAATGGCGTCCACCCAGATGGTGGTGCTCGCTCGCATGCTCACCGTCTTTGGCGTGCTGGCGCCGATGCTTCTTGGCGTGGCCATTGCCACCGTGCCCAGTCAGATCGGTGCACGCGAAATGGCTCTGCCGCGATTGGCATTGCTTGGCATGTACTTGTGGTTGTTCGGAACCGTCACGTTGACGGCTGCCGTGTTCAACAACGGCGTGCCGGGTGGTGATGCCGCAATGATAGACCTTCACGTGCTCGCGCTTGGCACCCTCATCGCTGGGCTACTTGCGGGTTGGGTGTCGGTACTCACCACGGTCGCCACTTCTCGTCGTGCGGGCCTCACTCTTGCGAACGCCTCACTGTTGTCTTGGTCGGGCCTCGTCGCCGCGTTTGCTGCGTTGATCACCCTTCCCGTGTTGCTGGGGACGGTCATCTATGTCGCCGTCGATCACCGCTATGGCCAACTCGCCTTCGGTGGTTCGAAGGACATCATGGACTGGCTTGGCTGGGGTTCCACGCAACCGCAGACATTCATCTATTCGATCGTGGCATTTGGTGTGCTTGCGCAATTGGCTCCGGCCCCAACGAGACGATCCCCAATGATGAAGGGTGCGATGCTCGTGGGCATTGGGCTGATCGCCTCTGCCGCAGTCGGAACGGTGAGTCAGACTGCGCATGTCTTCGTGTGGGATGGATCGCTTGTTGACAAGCTGAAGAGCTTCGTTCCCTTTGCTTTGTACAACGGACTACCGCTGCTGGGTGCGCTCGTTGTTATTGCGCTCTCGTTGCTCGCACTCAAAGGCAGCAACCCGAAACAGTTGGTGCCGTTTGTTCCGGCGTTCCTTGGAGTGGGCATGGTGCTCACCGGAATGCTCGGTAACGCAGTGCAACACATCGAATCTGCTGGGCTGCTCGGCACCACGTTCGAAGAAGGAGCGCGCGTCTACATGGTCTACGGCGCCGCACTTACGGCGTGGGGGGCGGTTGCCTACTTTGGACCAGCTTGGACGGCACGCACCATGAAGTCGTCTGCGATCCTCGGTGTATCTGCGCTTGGTTTCCTCGGCACCGTCTTGGCGGGCTTGCCGATGTACATCGCTGGCTTCGCTGGTCAGCCAGCCAATGAAGTGAGCAGCTTCAACTACTCAGGCCCGAGCACTGCCTTCAATGCGATCTCGACAGCTGGTCATGCGGTGATGTTGCTTGCCGTGGTCGGTGGTATTGCACTCGCATTGAAGTCGTTTTCTACCGGTCCACAGACGGGTACCAACCCGTGGGGAGCAGAGGATCAGTGACGGCCGTGGCTGAACGTCAATTGCCGGCCGGGCCGAAGCCCGCACCGCGCCATTCGATTACTACTGCTACCGCTGGAGTGGTGGCAGCGGGAACGATGCTCATATTCGGCATGCTCGCGATGTGGTTCCGTTTCCGTGATGCTGCACCACTGCGCGACTCACGCCGTGGAGACATGATTCGTGACTGGTTGCCCGCCGACATTGCCGTGCCAGAGGTGGCTACCAACACGTTGATGATCACGATGGTGGTGGTGTGCGTGATGGCTCAATGGGCCGCTTACTCCGCAAAACGTGGCCAGCGTCAGCACACCACATTGGCTCTCGCCGTCACGATGTTTCTCGGTCTTGCCGCTGTCAACGCGCAGGTTGCCGTATACATCCAGATGGGTATGGGCATTCTCGATGGCCCGTATCAATCGATGTTCTACGCGGTCACCGGTACGGTGCTCGCAATTCTCGTGAGCGGAGTGGTGTTTTCACTCGTTGCCATGTTCCGTGCAGTCGGTGGTCGCCTAAGCGACGCGGATCTGTTCCGTGCGCACGCCCTCTACTGGTATTTCATCGGTGGCGCGTTCCTCGCGCTGTGGTTCGTCGTGTACGTGCAGAAGTAGGTCACCAAGATGTTCACTACCTCGTCGAAGTTCTACGTAGCACTGACGGTGTTGGCTGCCGTCTCATTCGGCGTCTACATGATCCTCATTGGACCCTCGTCGATCGGTGCGACGGCGTTGTTCGGCATGATCGCTGTGGGCATACTTTTTATCTGGTTGTCGCTCCACACGCGAGATGCCGACACAGATGACGAATTCGCGTCGGGTGCCGCTGCCGATGCACCCTCACGCAGCATGTGGCCACTGGTTGGAGCAGCTGGTGCATTACTCACGCTCATCGGCACGCTGACGACCCCGCTGTTCTTCATTCTTGGGTTGATCGTGGTGGTTGCCACTTTCGTCGAATGGGGAATCCAAGCGTGGGCTGATCGCGCTTCGTCCGATCCCGCTTACAACGCGGCAGTGCGCGCCAAGATCCTTCATCCGATCGAATTCCCGGTCATCGCTGCCATTGGTCTTGGCGTCATCATCATCTCATTTGCTGAAATCATGCTCGCTGTCGAGCGCAGTGCCGGCGCAGTGTTGTTCATCATCGTGTCGTCGTGGGTGTTGGCAGCTGGCGTAGTTGTCGCGATCAAGCCGAACATGCGGCGCGGAATCATCACCGTGATCGTCGTTGTCGGTTCTTTGGCGATCGTCGCCGGTGGTTTGTTGGGCAATGCCTCGGGAATGCGTGAGGAGTTGGTCAAAGCGGCTGAAGAGGATCACTTCATGCATCGCGAGTGCGGACCGGAGAAGGACAAGTACACCGACAAGTTGGCACTCGAATCAGTGTCGTCCCGTAGTGCCGTGGTTGCGACGGTGGAATTCATCGACGGCAAGTTAGTCGCCCGCGAGCAGGGAGTGCCGGGAGAGCGCGAGACGATCACCATTCCGCGCTCCAACCCTTCTTCGATCATTTTCCGCAATAAGACCGAGGGCGAGTTCAGATTGCTCGCAGTGACTGGCAAGACGATGGTGTCCGAGGGTGTATACGAAGTGGATGAGCACTGCACGCAATTGATTCCTGCAGGTGCAGAGCAACTTCTCACGCTCACCATGGCCAAGCCCACTCTCGAGGGCGGCGAGTTCTATCTCGAAGTACCTGGAGTCGAAGGTCAGCGCGTGGAGTTGGTGGTGCCGTGATGGTCAGTGCTGGTCAGATGGTCAATAGGCTCACCCCCGTGCTTCGTCGATTGAAGTTCCTCCCGCTCGTTGGGTTCGTTGCCCTTGCCGGCTGCGCCTCGAATGCACCGCAGGACACGTGGGCGCCAGAGGGTCCGAATGCGCAAATGATCGATGATCTGCAGAAGCCGATCTTTGCGGTTGCCGGAATTGTCGGTCTGATTGTGTTTGGCGCAATTGCCTTTGCGATGTACAAGTTCCGCGATCGCGGTCAGCCGATTCCCGAGCAAACCCATGGCAAACCGGTACTCGAGATCACTTTGACCATCATCCCTGCGTTGATCCTCACGGTGATCGGCGTGTTCACCGTGCGCACCGTTTTCGACCTGGCCAAGACGAGCGACACCGAGATGGTGATCAACGTCACCGGTCAGCAATGGTGGTGGGAGTACGACTATCCCGTCCAGGAAGAGCTCGGCATCACCAAGCCGATCATCACTTCAGGCCAACTCGTGTTCCCCGTTGGCACCAAGGTGATGTTGCGACAGACGAGCCGTGACGTCATCCACTCGTACTGGATCCCAAAGTTGAACGGCAAGCGCGACGCCGTTCCTGGGCGTGTGCACCTGAATCGCCTCGAGGCAGACCAGCCGGGTATCTACGCCGGTCAGTGCACGGAGTTCTGCGGTTTGTCGCATGCCAACATGCGCATGGAAGCCGTTGCGTTGAGCAAGGAAGATTTCGCCAAGTGGGTTGATCAACAGTTGGCCGACTACCAGGCACCCGCCGAAGGCACTCTCGCCAAGGAAGGTGAAACGGTCTTCCTCAACCAGTGCGTCCGTTGTCACCAGGTGAATGGGCTCAAGCGCGCCGATGGCACGCCGGCCATTGCTGCACCCGACGAGAACGTTGTCTCTGGTGCGGCGCCCAACCTCAGCAAGTTGATGACGCGCAACACCTTTGCCGGTGCGATGTTTGACCTGGTCACGCCGGAGTGTCGTGCTGATGTATGGGATGCGTCCCGCGAGACCTTTGGCGAGAAGTACCTCGCTGGTGTGTCGGAGGAGTGTTTGAACCAGACCGATCTGCGCAGTTGGTTGCGCAATGCTCCTGAGATGAAGCCGATGTACGCCAACCCGGCGCTTCTCACCAGCACGGGCGGAAAGTACCGCGGTATGCCGTATCTCGCTCTGAGTGAAAATGACATCGAAAAGCTCGTCGCCTATCTGCTGACTCTGAAGTAAAGGGAGAATTCAATGGCCATCATCGAACGCCCCTCCACCACCGCTCCTGCGGTGTTGCCAACGGTGCCCTCGGCAGCGTTCGGTGCGTTGAAGCGTCCGGTCACTGTCTCGAGCGGCTGGCGCTCATGGTTGTTCACCGTGGATCACAAGAAGCTCGGCATCATGTACGGCGCAGTGGCGATGTTCTTCTTCATCGTTGGTGGCCTTGAGGCGGTACTCATTCGCCTGCAGCTGGCTGCGCCGGACGGCAAGGTGCTGAATGCAGACCTTTACAACCAGATGTTCACGATGCATGCCACCACGATGGTGTTCCTCTTCGTGATGCCAATGGCAAGCGCGTTTGCCAACTACTTCCTTCCCTTGCAAATCGGCGCACGTGACGTCGCGTTCCCACGCATTAACGCCTTTGGATTCTGGGCGTTCCTCTTCGGTGGCATCTTCATCAACATGTCGTGGTTCCTCGGCGGAGCCGCTGACGGCGGTTGGTTCATGTACGCACCGAATTCAGGCCCGATCTACTCACCAAGCCACGGTGTCGATTTCTGGGCACTCGGATTGCAGATCACGGGAATTGCCTCGCTCACCGGTGCTGTCAACCTGATCGTGACGGTGCTCAACATGCGTGCGCCGGGCATGTCGCTGATGCGCATGCCGATCTTCACCTGGATGATCACGGTGGTGCAGTTCCTGTTGCTGTTCGCGATGCCGGTGATCACCGTTGCGTTGTTCCTCTTGATGTTCCAACGCAACTTCGACGCCACGTTCTTCGATGTCGCTGCTGGGGCTGATCCGCTGCTCTGGCAGCACCTGTTCTGGATCTTCGGTCACCCAGAGGTGTACATCCTCATTCTTCCGAGCTTCGGCATCATCTCTGAGGTGTTGCCGGTGTTCTCGCGCAAGCCGCTGTTCGGTTATCCGTTCGTGGTGTTCTCTGGCGCTGCAATCGGTTTCGTCGGATGGGGTGTGTGGGCGCACCACATGTTCGCCTCAGGCCTTGGCCCCGTATCGGTTGCGGTGTTCTCCGTGGCGACCATGGCGATCGCCGTTCCGACTGGTGTGAAAGTGGTCAACTGGACGATGACCATTTGGGGCGGCAAGTTGTCGTTCCCTGTGGCGATGAAGTTCGCGCTCGGGCTCGTCATTCTGTTCACCATCGGTGGTTTGTCGGGTGTGACGCACTCCGTTGCTCCGTCCGACACTCAACAGACCGATACGTACTACATCGTCGCCCACTTCCATTACGTCCTCTTCGGCGGTGCGATCTTTGGTCTCTTCTCGGGCTTCTACTACTGGTGGCCGAAGGTATTCGGCAAGATGCTCTCCGAGCGCCTTGGCAACTGGAACTTCTGGTTGATGGTGATCGGCATGAACATGACGTTTGCCCCGATGCACATTCTCGGACTTCAGGGTCAGCCTCGCCGTATGTACGTCTGGACCGAAGCTCGCGCCGGCGAAGGTTTCTTCAACCTCGGCTTCTGGAACCTGGTGGCCTCGATTGGCTCATTGATCCTTGCGGTTGGCGTGCTGTTCTTCCTGATCAACATCTTCGTTACTGCGCGCAAGGGTAAGCAGGCGCCTGCGGACCCATGGGACGCCCGCAGCCTCGAGTGGATGACATCTAATCCGCCCAAAGAACACAACTTCGACAGCATTCCGACGGTCGGCCACTTGGACGAGTTCTTCCATCGCAAGTACAGCGAGAGCGAGAGTGGTCAACTCACGCAAGTGAAGTCTGGTGAAGAGGTGATTCTTGACCTGGAGAAGAATGCCGACGCCCACATTCACATGCCTTCACCGTCGTACTGGCCGATCGTGCTTGCACTTTCGTTGCCGGTGATCGCTTTCGGTTTGATCTATAGCATCCCGGTGGCAATGGTGGGCGGCGCGATTGCTCTGCTCGGTTGCTACGGCTGGGCACTCGAGCCATCGACTGCCACCGACGACGAAATCGACCCGCCTTCGAGCGGCCAAGGCAAGGAAATGGTTCACGTTGGCTGAGACCGCAACCCACGAGCACGCCGCTCATCACACTTCGACTGGCTTGTCCAACAACAAGTTGGGCATGTGGTTGTTCCTTGGTTCTGAATGCCTCCTCTTCGGTGGCTTGATCTCGACCTACATGCTGTACCGCGGCCGCGTGGGCACGGGTCCGACGCCGTCGCAGGTGTTCGACATTCCGTTCACCTCAGTCTCGAGCTTCGTGCTCTTGATGAGTTCGCTCACGATGGTGCTCGCCGTGTCGGCAGCCCACAACAAGGATGACCGAGCGACCACTTTGTGGCTCACCATCACGGCACTGCTCGGGGCAACCTTCGTCGGCGGTCAGGTGTACGAGTTCACAGCGATGTACAACGAAGGTCTGGGATTCAGCACCAGCCTGTTTGCCTCTAGCTTCTACACGCTCACTGGCTTCCACGGTGTGCACGTCACCGTGGGCATCATCATGTTGATGTCATTGGTGGGCATTCTGAACAAGAGCAAGGTTCCGGGCAGCAGGGCCGAGACTGTCGAGATGATCGGTTTGTACTGGCACTTCGTCGACGTGGTGTGGATCGTGATCTTCACCCTGATTTATCTGATTCCGGTGTGATGATGAGCGAAGACACGACCACCAAGCAGCACGGAATGTCGACCGCAGGATATGTCCGTATCGCCTTGATCCTTGCTGCCATTACTGCTCTCGAAGTATCTACCTATTACGTGGACTTCGGCCCTTTCTTTATGCCGTCCTTGATGATCATGATGGTGGCTAAGTTCGTCGTGGTGGCGAGCTATTTCATGCACCTCAAGTTCGACAACAAGATCTTCAGTTGGATGTTCTATACGGGTCTATTTCTGGCCATCGGCGTGTACGTGGCGGCGCTCTCCACATTCAAATTCTTCATGGCCTGATTCGGAGGCACCGGTGATCGCCGAGGCAGCCAATCTCGACCTCCAACCATGGAGGTTCCAATTCCACCCTGAGGTGTGGTTGTTGATCGCTTTCGTGATCGGTAGCTACACATACGCGATTCGAGTGATTGGGAAGCGAGTCCAGCCATCTGGCGATGTGGTTTCACGCAAACAGCTGCGCGCTTTTGTTGCCGCTGTTGTGTTGCTGTGGGTGGCATCGGACTGGCCGATGCACGATATCTCTGAGGAGTACCTCTACTCGGCGCACATGCTGCAGCACATGATCCTGTCGTATTTCGTGCCGCCGCTGGTGTGGTTGGCTACGCCAGCCTGGTTGTTCGATGTGGTGGTGGGGAGGGGACGAGCACTCCCTGTAGTGAGATTTCTTTCGCGACCACCAATTGCTGGCGTGTTGTTCAATCTGGTGGTGATGATCACCCATATTCCGGCACTTGTCAATCAAAGTGTCAGCAACGGACCGCTGCACTACAGCCTGCACGTGCTGGTAGTTGTTTCGTCGCTGTTGATGTGGATTCCCGTGCTTGGGCCGAACAGGTCATGGCACATGGGCTATGGCGGCAAGATGATCTATCTGTTCTTGATGTCGGTGGTTCCCACCGTTCCTGCAGGTTGGCTGACCTTTGCTGAAGGTGTGGTTTACAGGAGCTACGACATCCCTGTTCGTGTGTGGGGAATCTCCGCGACTGTTGATCAGCAGTTAGCTGGAGCCGTGATGAAACTGGGAGGGAGCATCTTCCTGTGGACGGTGATCACCTACATGTTTTTCAAGCGTTTCATGTCGCGATTCTCGGCTGAGCAGTCCTACAAGCAGCCCGCGCTCACCTACGAAGAGGTGGCTGAGGCGTTCGAAAAAACGCCTGCCGTCACCGAGCCTCAGCGCTGATTCGGCGCAAACCGGAAGAACTTCAGCGCCAAGAGCGGCGCGCAGATTGCCCAGCCTGCGAGCACCAGCCACGCTGAGTCCGAGAACGGAGACGAGCCGCCGATGGCGTCTCTCAGCACCGAGCCGAGTGCGGTGGCGGGCAGCGCAGCAGAAATATTGACCAGCGCAGCAGGCATCGACTCCTCTGCGATGACGATGCCGCCAACGAGCAGCATGACGAGATACAGCGCGTTTTGAGCGGCGAGATTGACCTCTGCACGCAAGGTCCCTGCGAGCAGTAGGCCGAGCCCGGCGAACGCAGCAGTACCGAGCAATACTGCGATGACTACTGACGTCCACGAAGCTGCCGGCGCAGACCAACCGAGGATCAGGCCGACCGCCGCGATCAGTGCGAGTTGCATCAGCTCAATCAGCATGACCGCGGAGGTCTTCGCGGCAAGCAGCCTTGCGGTACCAAGTGGTGTCACACCTAATCGTTTGAGTACGAGGTACTGGCGTTCGAAGCCCGTCGCAATGCCGAGGCTGACCATCGCTGTTGACATCACGGCTAAAGCAATCACTCCAGGAACGAGGAAGTCGATCGCCGACGACGATCCCGTGGGAAGTACATCGACCGACGAGAAGAAGACGAGCAGTCCGATCGGAATGACGAGGATGAGCAAGAGCTGTTCACCGTTGCGAGCCATGACCGTGAGTTCGCTGCGCAACTGACTCAAAAAGGGCTTCATAGGGCACGCCCTTCACGCAATTCCTGCACCGCCTCTTCGAGTCGTCGACCGCCAGCAACGAAGGAGCGGAGTGACACTCCGTTCGACTTCAACCACTCGTCAATGCGCGAAACGAGCACGGCATCACTGGAGCCGAGGAGCGTGTAGCCATCATCGCCGGGGCGAATGGTGACACCAAGGTGTATGCCCAGCTCCTCTTCATTGATGGGCGACGATGTCGTAAAGCGAATGGATTGATCCGACCCGAGTAGCGCGGCGAGGGACGACTGATGGACGACCTTTCCACGATCGAAAATCACGACATCATCGGCGCAACGCTCGGCTTCGTCCAGCTCATGGGTAGCCATGATCACCGCGCAACCATCCACTGCCAATTCGCGAGCGAGTCGGCGGATTGCCGCACGACCATCGATGTCGACACCGGCAGTGGGTTCGTCGAGGAACACGATCTCGGGTCGTCCAGCGAGAGCGAGCGCCAATGACAAGCGTTGCTTCTCGCCACCGGAGAGTGCTCGCCACGTTCGTCGTTCCAGACCCATGAGCCCGGTTTTTTCAATGAGTGAGTCGGGCGATACGACGTCGTCGTACAACGCGCAGTAGTGCCGGATCGTTTCTCCGACGCGTGCACTGGGGTAGATGCCGCCGCCCTGGAGCATCACCCCCATGCGTTTGGTGAGGTTCGAGTGATCGCGCACGGGATCCAAGCCGAGAACCCGTATTGAGCCACGAAATGTCCGTCGGTATCCCTCACATGCTTCGATACTCGAGGTTTTTCCGGCACCGTTCGGCCCGATGATCGCGGTGACGGCTCCGCGGCGAGCGCTGAAGGTGACTCCATCGACGGCACGCACCGAGCCGTAGTCGACCACGAGGTCTCGTACGTCGAGTGCGAGGTCGTTTGACATCCCCCTCACAGTACGCAGCCAGAGCGCACCAAGACCCACCGCTAGCCTGAAGGCGCCGTGATCGACATTCGTCAACTTCGCAAGGATCCGCAAGCGGTCAAAGACTTGATGGCACGCCGCAACAAGCCGGATTTGGTGGACCAACTCGACCGTGCCGAGCGCCTCGACATCAGGCTCCGCGATATCACCGCCGAACGCGACGACATTCGCCGCCAGGTCAACGAACTGTCCAAGCAGGTGGCCACGCTGCGCCGATCGGGTGACGACAAGGCCGCAGAGAGCGTGATGACGGAGAGCAGGGCGCTGGGCGATCGCGAAGATGCGTTGGCCGAAGAGTTCGCACAGGCGAGCGAAACCCTTCGTCAGGCTCTGTTGATGATCCCCAATCTGCCACACCCGGAAGCGGTGCTCGGCGGGGGGGACCACGACAACCCGGTACGCAAAGGTCCGATCAACATGCCAGCTGAGTTCGCGGATCATCAGCGAGTTCCGCACTGGGAGACTGGCGAACAACTCGGCATTCTCGACAACGAGCGAGCAGTGAAGATCAGTGGAGCGATGTTCACGATGCAACGAGGTGCCGGTGCAACGCTTGCACGGGCCCTGTGTCAGTTTGCTCTCGACATGAATGCCGACGCTTTCGAAGAGGTTCGTCCACCTTCACTCGTCACGACTGCCACGCTCACGGCCACCGGACAATTGCCAAAGTTTGCCGACGACGCGTATTCGATCGAACGCGATGATCTGTGGTGCATTCCCACTGCCGAGTCGTCGCTCACATCCATTCATGCAGGTGAGGTTTTGAACGAAGCAGAGCTACCCAAGCGGTACATGGCACACACGTCGTGCTATCGACGTGAAGCGGGGTCTGCCGGCCGTGATACGCGCGGTATGTTGCGCGCGCACGAGTTTGACAAGGTCGAGATCCTTGCCGTCACCACACCGGAGCAAGCAGAGGAGACACTGAACGACCTCCTGGTGCGAGTGGAGCGGGCCATCAATGCACTTGGTCTGCCGTATCGAATCATTGAAATCTGCACCGGCGATATGGGCCAGAGTCATCACCGCAGCTATGACGTCGAGGTGTATTCGCCGGGTGCCGACACATGGCTGGAGGTGTCGTCGGTCAGTTGGTTCAGCGACTATCAGGCCCGTCGCGCGGACATTCGCTTCAAGCGTCAGGGGCAAAAGGGTACGGAGATTGCGCACACGTTGAACGCGTCGGCCCTTGCCGTCCCTCGTGTGTGGGCAGCAATCCTCGAGAACTTTCGCCAAGCGGACGGTTCGGTAGTGGTTCCTGCTGCGCTGCATCCATACATGCGCGGAATCACCGTCATCAAAGGCAACTGAGACATGTCGCTGCGTGATCGGCGAGTGCAATACGAGACAGCGGGATTGGACCGCAGCGACTTGCATCCCGACCCCATGACGCAATGGAAGCGTTGGTATGACGAGGCCGAATCGGCGGGTGTGACGGAACCAAATGCGATGACGCTGTCGACAATCGATGCGGACGGTATTCCTGACTCGCGCGTGGTTCTTGCCCGTGGCGCCGACGAGCGTGGGTTCGTGTTCTACACGAATCTCGAAAGCACCAAGTCCAGACAACTCGAGAATGGCGGCGCGTCTGCCGTGTTCGCTTGGCTGGACTTGCATCGACAAGCACGAGTGCGCGGAACCATAGAGCGCGTGTCGGACGCCGAGAGCGATGGATACTTTGCATCGCGGCCCCGTGGTTCACAGATTGGGGCCTGGGCCTCGCCGCAATCGCAGCCAATTGCAGATCGCGCCGAATTGGAGCGACTCGTCGAATCGACCACGCAACGCTTTGCTGGAGTCGAGGTACCGCGCCCCCCGTATTGGGGCGGGTTCTTGCTGCGACCCTCGTCATTCGAGTTTTGGCAAGGGCGACCAAGCAGGTTGCACGATCGCTTTCGCTACACCCTTACCAACGGTGGGTGGGACGTGCAGCGCCTCGCGCCTTAGACCGCGGTCCGGCGCCGCTTCACGATCGACCAAAAGGCAACGAGAGCGGTAACCACCGCGAATACGCCCAACAGTCTCCAGGAACCTTGTTGTTGCAGGAAGTTGGCGAGGGAAGATTGCCAGCGCTCGATGTTGCCACCCACGTTGCCAAGCGAGTCGCGTTCGGTGATTGCTACCCACCAGTACCACGACAAGTAGGCGCCGGTAAGCAGGATGAAGACCCCCGCCGCCCGATCCGCGTAGGGCAGCCCGCGCTTGATCACCTTGACCAATCCCGTGCGAGCAACAGCCATGCTGATCGTGACGGTGGAAACGAGAAGCGCCATGCCGAGGCCGTACAGCACGATGCTCAGTACGCCCGACGCGAAGCCATGAACCGAGATTGATCCGAGGATTGCCGTGGTGAGAAACCCGATGGTGCAACCAATGGATGCCACCGCATAGGCAACGCCGAAGAGGAACATCGCGCGCAATGAACGATCTCGGCGAACCGTCAGGCCCGGGGTGGCGAACGACGGTTTCCAGCCGAGAAGCATGGCAACGCCCAGACCGATCATCCCGATGCCTACGACGAAGCCTGCGTACTTGGCGTTCATCTCGATCCACTGGGTGAAGAGTCGCGAGATGGTTCCGATGACGAGAAATACGAGGAGGAATCCACCGGAGACCACGGCACTCACCTTGAGAGCCCGCAAAAGTGGTGCTCGCTCGTCATGCGACGAGTCGACACCAAGAAAGTAGGCGAGGTAAGCAGGCAACAAAACGAACCCACACGGGTTCACCGCAGCAAGGACGCCGAGCATGAAGCTGTAAGCGAAATTCCCCTCGATCACGTGGGGAACCATTCGTTGATCAGCGCCGTGATTTCTTCTTCGGTGAGCTCTCCGGACTCTTGATGGACGATCGTTCCTGCAGTATCAACGAGGATCGTCGTTGGGGCCAGAGCAACGCCTAGTTCTCCGACGAACTCGCCATTCGAATCAAGCAGTATTTCGTATTCGACGCCGTAACGTTCGGCGAAGTTCGCAGCGGCTATCGCGCTGTCGTACATGTTCACCCCAATGAAGGTGACTCGGTCGGCAAACTCGCGATGTGCTGCTGCGAAGGCGGGCATTTCTCGGCGACATGGTTCGCACGTGGAATACCAGAAGTTGATGACCATGGGGGTGCCCACGAACTCCCGCGTGGTCACCTGGGAGCCATCAACACCCGACAGAGTGACGTCGGGCAGTTCCTCGCCACTGGACACGTTGTTCGTGGCGATGGTGCTGACGTCTTCTGAGAGAGTTTCGGAGTTGTCGCCTCCGCATCCAGCAAGAACCAATGCCATGCCCATTACCACGAGCCGCAAACGCACAACAGCAGGCTACCGATCGTCTCTGACTCGCTAGGGTCGTCGGGCATGTCGCGCGTTGAACCACCGGTGCGATTCCCGGGAGCAGGAAGGTCGTTCGATTATTCGCGGCGTGTACGACTTGGTGACGTGACACCAAAAGGGAGACTGCGCCTCGATGCCACAGCCCGTTATCTCCAAGACATTGCAAACGACGACGCGGTCGATGGCCGGTATTCAGATGTGCATGGTTGGGTGGTACGCAAGACCGAGATGTGGATCTATGGATTTCCGACCTACATGACCGATGTCACCCTCACCACCTGGTGTGGCGGGCTCGGCTCGCATTGGGCGGAGCGTAGAACGACGATTGCGACCGAGGAAGGCCCGCAGATTGAAGCAGCAGCGGTGTGGGTGCGCGTTGACCTGAAAACCTTGAAGCCCCTGCCGTTGCCTGAGGACTTCCTGCCGATGGTCAGCGAGGCTGCTGCCGGTCGCAAGGTGAAGGCCAGCCTCACCATCGGTAGGGGACTTGACCCAATTGATTCTGCACGGTTGGTCGACTGGCCGCTGCGCTTTGTCGACATGGACGCCGTTGGTCACATGAACAACGCGAATTATTGGATTGCCGCCGAGGAGTATCTTGCTGCACACCGTGAAGTTCGTGCGCCGATGCACGTCACCGTGGAACACCATTTGCCCATCGAGCCTCATCACCATGTGGGCTTGTTGACGGAGGAATCATCGGATCGTGTGATCATTCGACACGTGATCAATGGTCAGGATGTTGCGGCTGTGACGCAGATCGTCAAAATCAATTGAGTCGGTGAACGCCACCGACTTCCTCGTCTACTTGGCAGCGTCGGCGCCTGCCTGGCTGCTGATACTGCGAGTTCGTCGTCTCAAGCCGGCAAGTCAAGGGAGGGCGGCGGTGTCGGTGATCATTCCTGCGCGCAACGAGGAACGAAACATCGAAGGAGTAGTGCGTTCGTTGCTCGCCCAAACGAAGAACGGCGATGAGGTCATCGTTGTCGATGACGATTCGACCGACGAAACAGTAATGCGCGCCACCGAAGCTGGTGCGAAGGTGGTGAAGGCAGGTGAACTACCTGCAGAGTGGCTCGGGAAGCCACATGCCTGCTGGGTAGGAGCGAGCCACGCGAAGAACGAGATTCTGCTGTTTGTTGACGCCGATGTTCGAATGCACCATGACGCATTGAGTCGTGTGGTTTGTGCCGCACAGCAGGACCGCTCCGCATTGATCAGTGTGCAACCGTTTCATACTCCGAAAGGATGGGGGGAGCACGCGGCCCTACCTTTCAATCTCGTCTCAGTGATCGCATCGGGTGCGGGTGAGAGAGCGAACCAAGCGCTGGCCTTCGGTCCGGTTCTTGCTTGCGATGTCGAGCGCTACCGCCTTCTTGGTGGCCACTCAGCTGAATCGGTTCGCGAGTCGGTCGTGGAAGACATCGCCCTCGGGAGTTTGTTCGGTGCGTGCCAGGTATTTCTTGGGTCTCCTGCCACGGTGACGTTCCGGATGTATCCGCATGGACTTGCCTCACTCGTTCGAGGATTCTCGAAGAACATGGCGAGTGGTGCCGTCAGTGCTCGCGGCATGTCTCTCGTTGCAGCGTTGGCATGGGTTGCCGCTCAAACTGGCGCACTCGTCACTTCGCCTTTGCTGTATGTATTTGCAGTCGTACAGATGTGGTGGATAGGACGCAAAGTGGGACGCTTCAGCGTGATTGATGCTGCCCTCTATCCGCTGTATTTGGTGGTGTTTTTCACCGTGCTCATTCGCTCGGCGCTGGTTCGCGTGGGACTAGCTCGGGTGAGCTGGGCTGGACGCCGGGTTCGCTGAGAACACCTTGTCGCGGTAGAAGCGCAACTCATCGACGCTTGCCCGCACGTCGTCCATCGCGCGATGAGTGCCGTTCTTGCTTGGTCGATCGAGTGTTAGAGACGGGTACCAGCGCTTGGCCAATTCCTTGATCGTGGAAACATCGACACAGCGATAGTGCAAGTGGTTCTCGATCGACGGCATGTAGCGAGCGAGGAAGCGTCGATCGGTACCGATCGAGTTACCACACAATGGAATCGTTCGCGCCTCGGGCACGTGTTTACGAATGAACGCAAGGGTCTGCTCTTCTGCCTCGGTGGCGCTCAATGTGCTCGACCGAATCAGATTGAGCAGCCCCGACTTGGTGTGCATGTCGACCACTACTTGACTCATGGTTGCCAGGATGTCTTCGGGTTGGTGAATTATCAGGCTCGGACCTTCCTCCACCACGTTCAATTCATCGTCGGTGACAAGGGTGGCAATCTCGACAATCACGTCTTTGTCCGGGTCGAGACCCGTCATTTCAAGATCCATCCACACCAACACGTCAAGCAATCTAGGCGTATTCTCGTCGCATGACGAAAAGCGTCGTCACCATCGAAGTGGTGCGTCTCGACCCCGACTTACCATTGCCCGTCACGGCTCATGACGGTGATGCGGGTGTTGACTTGCATGCGCGAGAGGATGCGACACTCGTGGCGCGAGGCGGCCGCATTCTCATGCCCACGGGTCTCGCCATTGCATTACCGGTTGGCTGTGTCGGGTATGTAGTGCCACGCAGTGGTCTTGCGCTAAAGCATGGCGTCACATTGGTTAATTCTCCGGGAGTGATCGACAGCGGCTATCGCGGTGAATTAAAGGTGGTCATGGTCAACCTCGATCCGCAGACCGACTACCACGTGAAGCGTGGTGACCGAGTAGCTCAATTGGTGGTGCAGCGGATCGAAACAGTTGAGTGGCGCGAGGTGCAGACTCTCGACTCGTTCGATCGTGGTGGCGGGTTTGGCCACTCGGGCCGCTAATCAGCGCGGTCCGCGAGAAAGGATTACCCCTTCGCGTTCGTATGAGTCAATTTCGTCACTGCTCAATCCGAGTAATTGTGTAAGCACTTCTCGGTTGTCTTCTCCTCGATAACGGGGAATTCCAGCCACTGAAGTGTCCGAATCGGAAAAATGCCATGGACTATTGGGCAGATGAATCCAGCCATCTCCTCGATCGGCAACATCGATAGTCGCGCGGCGGCTTTTTGACCAGTCCGAGCCTGCAAGATCGGATGTGCTTTGAAGTCGACCGATCGGGATGCGGTTCGATGCAAGCTTTTCAGATAGTTCGGAGAAGTTGGCGCATGTTGCAGCCCAATCGCGAATCAACTTCTGCAGTACCTCGAGGTTTGCCAGTCGTGACGCTTGATCGACGAACCGCGGGTCTTTAGCCAAGTGCGGTGCTTCCATTGCGGCAACAAAAAAATCGAATGTTCCGTTTTCGGCTGGATGTCCCGTGGCAACAGCCACTTCACCATTTGCTGCAGTGAGAACGGGGTAGTCGCCCGGTCGAAATGATCTGGTTACTCCTACGGGAGGTTCGCGATCCCACAATGCATCGTGAGCGTGTTCGTTCGCGTAGAGCATCGACTCGGCCATTGACACATCGACGAATTGCCCGTGTCCCGTGAGTTGACGTTGATGGAGTGCAGCGAGAGCGCCGATGGCTGCGTACATCCCTGTGTAGACATCACCGTGACTATGAGGATCGTTGGAGTAGTCGCCACCTCGTGCATCGCCTTGAGATTTGGTGAGCCCTGATTCAGCGTTAATGACTGGTGCGTAAGCCTTGCGCTTGGACCAGGGCCCATCTGCGCCAAATCCAGTAATCGATACATAGACGAGGCGGGGGTTGTTCCTGGCGAGCGATGGATAGTCGAGACCCATTTTGGCCATGACTTCGCTACTGAAGTTTTCAACCAGTACGTCAACTTTCTCTGAGAGACGAGCCATGAGTTCACGCGCCGCGGGTTTGTCAAGGTCTACTGAAATGTTCCTCTTCCCGGTGTTTTGTTGGATGAAATAAGTGGATAACGAATTGATACGAGGATTAGTGAACCTTGTGAGATCTCCAGTCGGCGGCTCGACTTTGATGACGTCAGCTCCCAAGTCGGTCAAGATTCTGGTTGCGTGAGGTCCAGAGAGCACGCGGCTGAAGTCCAGAACGATGGTCCCCTCAAGCGGTCGAGGACCGTGGTGGCGCGATGCCCTAGTCATGTATTGAGCGGCACACCGAGGGTGCGCAAGGCAAGCGACGAGTACACCGCCATACCGGTAACCATGGCATCTTCTTCGAACACCACTCGGTTTGAGTGATTCGGTGCCGCATTGCGTGGATCGACGCCATGTGGGGTGCCACCCAAGAACAGCATTGCCCCTGGCAGTCGCTCCAACACGTAGCTGAAATCTTCTGCGCCCATCACCGGGTTGGGCATTCTTCCCACTTGTTGATTGCCGACGAGCGCCTCGGAAACATCGAGAGCGAAATCGGCAGACGGCGCATCATTGACTGTGACGGGATAGCCGAGTTCGATCGTCACGTCGACCTTCATGTCGTGCGCTGCTGCAATACCCTCGGCCACCTTGCGGATTTCATCGTGCACCTTCGAACGCGTTTTTGCGCTGATTGCACGAATGGTGCCATGCGCGGTCACCGTTTCAGGAATGACATTGCTTGCCGTTCCCGCGATCAAACGAGTGACGGTGACCACTGTCGGGTCGAAAATGTCGAACTTCCTTGTCACCATCGTTTGCAGCGCCTGCACAATTTCGCAGGCAACAGGCACCGGATCGAGTGTGCGAAATGGCTCTGAAGCGTGACCTCCCTTTCCGGTGAGCGTGAAGGTCAGATCGTCGGAAGATGCCATGACGGGGCCACCCTTGCTGGCGATGAATCCTGCGGGAAGGGCAGATGTGATGTGCAACGCGTAGGCGGCCGTAACCGGTGAGGGTTCGCCGTTGGCCAGTGCCGGTACATCGAGGAGTCCTTCATTCAACATGAATTCGGCTCCGCCATAGCCCTCTTCGCCTGGTTGGAACATGAACAACACACGACCAGGGAGTGACGACTTCCGTTCCGCGAGCATCTTCGCCGCTCCAGCGAGCATCGCCACGTGTGTGTCGTGACCACATGCGTGCATCACGTTGTCCACCTTGGAGGCGTAATCGAGTCCAGTGTCCTCGGGCATCGGCAGCGCATCCATGTCGCCACGAAGCATGACCGTGGGCCCTGGTTTGTCACCCGTCAAGAGCGCAGCGATGCCACTCGTTGTTTCGTGCAGCGTGATGTTGACGGGGAGGCCTTCCAATGCCTCGAGCACCCGCTCGCGAGTCTTTGGCAGGTCGTTTCCCACCTCGGGCCACTTGTGTAAATCGCGCCGAATTGAGCGAGCAAACTCCAACTGGTCGGTGGCATGTGCGATCACCTCGGTTCCCAGACCGTGGCGATCGTGTGCCGACTGCGTGGCAGCCATGTGTCCCCCCTTGATCAGTGCAACGAATCGTATGTCGGTTCTGCGGAATGTGAACAATTCGCCAATTCCTCAATCGGCGCGGATTGTTTACGATTGGACAGAGGAGGTTTGATGCTTACCGTCGAATTCACCGTCGAGCCGTTCGTCGACGGTTCACCAGGACCGCACGTCATTGCCGCAGTGGAGGCGGTGGAGGCGCATGGATTCAGTGTCGACTTCGGTCCGTTTGGTACGTCATTCACCGTTCCTGAAGATCGTGTACCCCAGGTGGTGGCCGATCTCCTGCGCGCTGCGTATGCCAATGGCGCCACATACGTGAGCGTGGATGTGGGCAAGTTGGATCTTCTGTGACGGCTTCACCGCTGTCGATGGAACAGGTGCGTGCAATGCTGCAGCCGCTGATGTCGGCGACGGGCGCCGAGTTCATCCCTGCGGAGGCAGCCCAACTGGGTGACATCACCTTGCAAATAGGCGCCGAAGTGCTGGGTGCCGTCCGACTTCCTGCTCTGCACGGTGCACTCGATCGGGTGATCGAGTCGGTTGAACGTGAGCTTGGTGGCAAGTTGAAGGAACTCTCCCGCGATCGCAAGCAGGTGGCAATTCGTTTGTTTGACGAGCGGGGAGCATTCATGTTGCGGCGAGCGGTAGAGGACATCGCCGATGCAATGGGTGTTTCACGCATCACCGTGTATAACTACTTGAACGCTCTTCACCGCTGAAGTGTCGAACATGAAACACCAGTTCGATGCCATTGGCTTCGATGCAGACGACACTTTGTGGTTCAGTGAGGAATCATTTCGCAAATACGAGAACGAATTCGTCGAGCTGGTAACCCCCTATGCGCCGGAAGGCGTGAATGTAAAGGCTGCCCTTACTGCTACCGAGCGAGCCAACATCGGTGCTTATGGTTACGGCGTGAAATCGTTTGGACTCTCGTCAATTGAGGCGGCGATTTCGGTAACCAATGGAACAGTGCCGACATCAGTCGTGCAGCAGATACTCCGCGGGGTTCGAGACCACCTCACTGAGCCAGTGCGCTTGTTCGAATCCGTGGGAGAGGTGCTACAGATGGTGAGCGGCAACCATCGTGTGATTCTCATCACCAAGGGTGATCTCGTGCATCAGAGCCGCAAGGTGGAAACTTCGGGACTTGCCCACCACTTTGACTCGGTAGAAATCGTGTTGGAGAAGGATCCACACTCGTATGCGCGGGTGTTGAAGAGCCTCGACATCGATCCCACCAGATTCTGCATGGTCGGCAATTCTCTGAAGAGCGACATCCTGCCGATTCTCGAGCTCGGTGGCTTCGGCATCTACGTTCCCTACGAGATTCAGTGGGAACTCGACCACGCGGAGCATCCGCCACCACCAGAGTCACGATTCGTGGAATTGCCCAACTTGCACGCGGTGGCCGGGTGGTTGGCCACCAACGTCGAGTAACCGCTTACAAACGGCGGAGGTGCACTTCCTTCATTCGGTGATCCGAACCTTTATGGATCACCAATGATGCACGGGACCGTGTGGGAGCAATGTTCGCTTGCAGGTTCTTGCCGTTGATCTCCCTCCAAATCTCGCGAGCCATCGTCTCTGCTTCGTCGTCGGACAGAGCCGCAAAGTGGCGAAAGAAACTGTCCGGGTTCTGGAAAACCGTTGCTCGCAATGCGAAGAATCGCTGGATGAACCAGTTCTCGATATCGTCTTCGTCGGCATCGAGATAGATCGAGAAGTCGAAGTAGTCGCTCACGAATTCCGTTGCTTCAGTTCCTACTTGCAACACGTTCAGACCCTCGAGGATCAAGATGTCGGGCTGGCGAACGACTTGCTGCTCGTCGTCGACGATGTCGTACACCACGTGGCTGTAGAGCGGAGCCGCAACTTCTGACTGTCCTGCTTTGATCGCGCGCAGGAACTCGATCAAGCGGCGGGTGTCATAACTCTCCGGGAAACCCTTGCGGTCCATGATTCCGCGCTCTTCGAGAACTCGGTTGGGGTGGAGGAAACCATCGGTGGTGATCAATTCGACGCGAGGATGCTCTGGCCATCGGGTGAGCAGCGCCTGCAGGATGCGAGCCGAGGTGCTCTTGCCCACGGCGACAGAACCGGCCACGCCGATGATGTAGGGGACCTTCGGGGCGATGGTGCCGAGGAATGTTGCCGAAACCCGGTGCAGATTTTGCGTGGCACTGACGTACAGGTTCAACAGTCGCGTGAGGGGCAGGTAAACCGCAACAACCTCTTCGAGGTCGATGCGGTCGTTGATGCCGCGCAGCGCCTCAAGATCACGCTCGTGCAGTGTCAGGGGAGTCTGCGCGCGTAATTCGGCCCACTCATCACGACCAAAACGCAAGTAACGATCGACGTCGATGGCGTCAATCACGAGTGGTTCCTACTTGTTGCGATTCCACGGGGCAGCGGGTGATGCTGCGCCAGGTCCGCCAGTGAGAACTTCGTAACCAGAATCGGTGACGAGAACTGTGTGCTCGAACTGCGCAGTGCGCTTTCCATCTGCAGTCACGGCTGTCCACTCGTCATCCCACATGCGGTGCTGCCATGTCCCCAGCGTGATCATTGGTTCGATGGTGAAAGTCATACCAGGGCGCATGATCATGTTGTTGCGTGGGTCGTAATAGTGCAAGACCTGGATGTCGGTGTGGAACTGTTCGCCAATGCCGTGTCCGATGAAGGCGCGCACAACTCCAAGCTTGTCTTGCTTCGCCCGCACCTCGATCGCCTTCCCGATGTCCGAGAGTGGGCGACCGGGCACTACGGCCTCGATTCCTCGCCACATGCACTCCTCAGTCACGTCGATCAAGTGTCGACTCTCTTCATCAATCTCTCCGACGGCGAAGGTCGCGTTGGTGTCTCCGTGCACACCCTTGAAGTAACACGTCACATCCAGGTTGATGATGTCGCCGTCTTCCAGCACGCGTGAGTCGGGGATGCCGTGACAGATCACTTCATTCACCGAGGTGCACACGCTCTTTGGATATCCCGAATAGTTCAGCGGGCTCGGGTAGGCGTCACGTTCGATACACAGTTGGTGCACGTAGGCATCGATCTCGTCGGTGGTGATTCCTGGTTTTACGAACTCACCAGCCATTCGCAACACTTCTGCAGCCATCGCTCCCGTCACGCGCATTCGTTCGATCACGTCGGGCGACTTCACGGCCGATTCCGGGGCCCGCTTCACCTTGCCGGTTTCGGCGTACGGGGGGCGCACAATGTGCGCAGGAACTGAGCGCATGGGGCTCACCACACCGGGCAGCACGCGACCGTCCACGGGCTTGTGGCAGCGCTTGTACTTGCGGCCGCTTCCACACCAGCAGCCATCGCCAGCGGCCGGGAGAACCTTCGGAGGAGTGTTGGTAACGCTGGACATCCGTCTTTCAGGTTAGGGGTAGCGGCTACCTAATTACGGGCTTGAGATTCAGGCGATTTGG
>JAFMFC010000018.1 GCA_017856375.1 Ilumatobacteraceae bacterium
CGCGATTCATCGGGCGAAAGGCGCTGGCCCCTCGCACGGGGTGAATGAGCACGGGTGAATGCCACCACCCCAGGGCCAGTGACGGCCACAATTGTCGGGTGAGCGACACCGACCTTCACGTCCTACCGAATCGTCGGTTGCGCATTGCCGCGCGTCCCGTTGGCGTGGTGATGGTGGTGGCACTCGTCGTGATGCTGTTCGTCTTCCCCGTGCGCACGTGGCTAAACCAGCGCGAGATGCTTGCCGAGCGACGGGCCGAGTACGCCGCCTACGAAAACATCGTCGAGAACCTCCAGGACCAGATCACCTATCTGCAATCCGAACAGGGGCTGCGTGACGCGATCCGCACCCAGCTCGGTTTCCTTGCGCCGGATGAGCGTCGTGTTCCACTAATGGCCGCTCCGGAACTCTCGGCCGCGTTCCCCGAGCGATGGCCCTACACCATCGTCTCCTCGATGATGCTGGTACGCACGTTGCAGGCAACGGAGCGCGCCATTCAGGGCGAAATTACTCTTACGCCACTCGCTCCCTGACAAGCGACTTCAGTAGCGTCTATTCGTTGAAAGGCGACTCGTGACAGGCAGCATTCTCGGCAACCGTGTGTTGCGCAAAGAAGATCCAAAGTTCCTCACGACTGGTGGCCAATACGTCGATGACCTGTTGACCGAACCGCTCCTGGCTGGTGCGGTGCACGTCACCTACGTCCGCTCGACAGTCGCTCACGGGCGAATTCTCTCGATCGATACCTCCGTCGCAGAATCGATGGACGGCGTGATTGCCGTGTTCACTGCCGAGTCGCTCGGCCTGCAACCGGAGAACGCCACATACAACCCTGCAGCCAAGCGAGCGTTGCTCGCCAGCGACAAGGTGCGCTTCGTGGGCGAACCGGTCGCGGCGATCGTGACGGAGCGACCGGAGCAAGGCGAGGACGCCGCCGAGCAAGTAATCATCGACTACGACGTGCTCGAAGCCGTCATCGACATCGAAGCTGCGATGGAAACGGACACGCTCATCTTCGATGACATCCCGAACAACGTTGTCTTCGACACCGCAGCAATCGGCATGCCCGACATCTCGGGAGATTCGTTCTTCGACGGTTGCGATGTCGTCGTCGACGGCAGGTTCGTCAACCAACGCGTTGCTCCCTGCCCACTCGAGGTGCGCGGATGTGCGGCCACTTGGCACGACGGTCGCTTGGTGCAGTGGACTTCCACCCAGCACGCTCAAGGCGCGCTCAAGAACATCGCCAAGGCGAATGGAATCGATGAAGCACTCGTCCGCGTGATCACGCCGGATGTCGGAGGAGGTTTTGGCGCCAAGATCGGTACCTATCCGGAAGAGGTGTTGCTCGGCACGCTCGCCAAGCAAATCGGTAGGCCCGTTCGTTGGCGCGAAACACGCAGTGAATCGATGGTGGCACTGGGGCACGGGCGCGCGCAGATTCAATACGTCCGAATCGGCGGATCACGCGACGGCCAGGTGCACGCCGTCTCCGCGAAAATTCTCCAGGATTCGGGTGCGTGGGTTGATGTTGGTGCGGTGCTTGCCCCGTTCATGACACGCCCGATGCTGTCCGGCGTGTATGCGATTGACCGCATCGAGTGCCGCACGATCTCGATCGCCACCAACACCACCCCCACCGTCGCCTACCGCGGCGCTGGTCGACCAGAAGCAACCGCGCTCATCGAACGCGCGATGGATCTGTTCGCTCACGAACTTGGGCTCGACCCGGTCGAGGTGCGCAGGAAGAACTTGATTGCACCGTTCAACGAACCCCACACCACGGCAATCGGCCAGCAATACGACGTGGGCAACTACGAAAAGTCACTCGACCTCGTACTCGAACGTGCCGACTATGCAGCTTTGCGCGCCGAGCAACGTGCGCGCCGCGAACGCGGAGACACCAAACTGCTCGGCATCGGTGTCAGCACGTACGTGGAGATCACCGGTGGTAACAGTGCGGGTGAAACCGCACGCGTGGAAGTGCAGCCCACTGGCCGCGCCATCGTCTACACGGGTACGTCACCACATGGTCAAGGTCATGTCACCTCGTGGTCGATGATCTTGAACGCCGAAACGGGCATCCCGCTCGAGAACATCGACGTGGTGTGGGGCGACACGGATCTCGTTCCCGTAGGTGGCGGCACTATGGGTTCGCGTTCGCTGCAACAAGGTGGCGCTGCCGTTCATCAAGCCGCCGTCGAATTGATCGAGAAGGCGAAAGAGACTGCCGCGCAGTTGCTCGAAGCAAGCGCAACCGACATCGTCTTCGACGTCGATAGTGCTGCATTCCACGTGGTCGGAACGCCGGCGCGATCGGTGGGCTGGAGTGACGTCGCCACCGCTTCTTCGCCGAAAGAAGGCATCGCCCACGACACCAACTTCGTGGCCGGCGGACCAACCTTTCCCTTCGGCGCACATCTAGCGGTGGTCGAGGTCGATCGCGAAACGGGCAAGACCACGCTGATCAAACACGTTGCGTGTGACGATGCGGGCAAAGTGCTCAACCCACTGATCCTGGATGGACAAATCCACGGTGGCATCGCCCAGGGCGCAGCACAAGCGCTACTCGAGGAAGTGCGATACGACGATGACGGCAACCCGATCACCTCGAACCTCGCCGACTATGCCTTCATCTCGGCTGCAGAGCTCCCCACATTCGAAGTCGTGCACATGGAGACGCCGACACCACGCAACCCGCTTGGCGCCAAGGGCATCGGTGAGTCAGGGACAATCGGCTCAACGCCGGCAATCCAATCTGCGGTGATCGACGCGCTTGCGCACCTGGGCATACGTCACATCGATATGCCCGCGACTTCAGAGCGGGTTTGGCGCGCACTCACTAGCGTGTCTACGTGACAAACAGCCCCTCGAACTCTCCGATTCTCGCCGAGAACCTCACCCGCCACTTCGGCGAGGTGAAGGCGGTGGATGGAATCGACATGCAGGTCAACGCTGGAGAAATCTTCGGATTCCTCGGCCCGAACGGCGCAGGCAAGTCGACTGCCGTGCGCATGTTGACGACACTTCTGCGCCCCACCGCTGGTCGCGCCATCGTCGCCGGCTTCGACGTGGCAACTCATCCCGACGAAGTCCGTCGCCGCATCGGCGTGGCGCTACAAGATGCGGCAATCGATCCCTTGATGACCGGCTCAGAGTTGTTGCAACTGCAGGCCGTGCTCTATGGAATTCCCTCTTCGCAGACGAAGTCACGCACCGCGGAACTGCTCGAGCGCGTCGGCCTCACTGCAGCCGGTGACCGTCGTGTCGGCACGTACTCGGGCGGTATGCGTCGCCGACTCGATCTTGCGCTGTCATTAATCCACCAGCCGACAGTGTTGTTCCTCGATGAACCCACCACTGGTCTCGACCCGATGAGTCGTCTTACGTTGTGGGAAGAGGTGCGCAGGTTGAATCGCGAAGGCACCACGGTGTTGCTCACCACGCAGTATCTCGAAGAGGCCGACCAACTCGCCGACCGCATCGCGATTATCGACAAGGGCAAGATCGTTCGTGAGGGCAAGCCACAAGACCTCAAGGCCGAGGTGGGGTTCCCCACACTCATCGTGAACGTACAGAAGGATCACCAAGATGCCGCGCGCAGCGTGCTCCTGCAGTTCGGGGAGCTTCGCCCCACCGCAGAAGGAACGCTTGGCGTCGGATTGCGTGATGGCGCACAAGTGGTCACCGATGTCGTGCGCAAGCTCGACGAGGCACATGTCCATCTCATCCACCTCGAGATCAACGAGCCAAGCCTGGATGACGTGTTCGCCGACGCCACCGGGCATCGGCTCGAGGGCGACAAATCTTGAGCACGGTGCTGCAACCAGTTGCCGCATCGCGAAGCTTCGGTCTCTCGCTACGCCAAACGCGCGCGATGGCGTGGCGCTCCACCAAGGAGACGTTCCGTCAGCCTGCGCTCGTCGGCCCCAGCATGATCTTCCCCATTTTCTTTGCGGCACTCGGCGCGTCGTCGTTCAGTAGGGCGACGAGCCTGCCTGGTTTCCCCAAGGTTGAGTCGTTCCTCCAGTTCTCACTGGCCGCCACCGTGGTGCAGGGCGTGCTGTTCGGTTCCGTCACTGGTGCAGCAGCACTGGCAACCGATATCCAAAACGGTTTTTTCGATCGACTACTTCTCGCCCCCACTAGCCGAACGGGAATTCTCATCGGGAGATTGGCAGGCAGTGCGATTTTTGGCGCAGTACAGGCAGCGGCATTCATCGCCGTGCTGTGGCCATTCGGCGCCACCATCAAGTCCAGTTTCGGTGGGGCGCTCGTCATGGTGTTGAGCGGCGGCATCGTGGCACTCGCCATTGGTTCGCTGATGTCGGCAGTGGCAATCAAAACGGCCTCGGCTGAAGCAGTGCAGGGAACGTTCCCGCTGCTGTTCATCCTGCTGTTCTTCTCCAGCGCATTCTTTCCGCGCGAGACGATGTCGGGTCTCTACCGCAACATCGCAGATGTCAACCCCATTTCTTACCTGGTGGAAGGTATGCGAGAACTCGTTCTCGTCGGGTTCAGTACATCGGCGATGGCCAAGGCGATCTTCATCCCTACTGCAATCTGCGTGGTGGCGATCCTGATCGCACTGCGTCAACTTCGAGTCAGGTTGGCATCACGATGAGCACGATGCGCAGCGCCGGACAGATCTCACTGCGCAATCTCCGTGCGATCCCCCGCCTTCCTTCGGCGTTCTTCCCTGCCTTATTGATGCCAATCTTCACGATGATTGCGTTCTCCGGAACGTTTTATGCCGTCACCAAGATTCCGGGCTTCCCCACCGACCGCTCGATCAATTGGTACATGCCGATCGGCGTACTCTTCGGTTCCTCGTTCAGTGGTATCGGTATTGGTTTCACCACCATTCGTGACATCGAAACGGGGTTCTACGACCGCCTACGCATGTCGCCCGCTCCGCGCAACGCGCTCATCATCGGGCCTCTGTTCACCGCCTGGATGCGCACGGTAATTCTGAATCTCATCGTCGTGCCCATCGGTGTCGCACTCGGCGTGCGCTTCGAAGGAGGAATCCTCGCCGTGCTCAGCCTGCTCGCCGCATCCCTGGGCATGTCCACCTTGTCGCTCGGTTGGGGGCTCGGTCTCGCTTACCGCTTCCGCGACATGCGGGCAGCAGCGATCATGCAATTGTCGATCTTCATCGGTCTCTACCTCACGAGCGCGCAGATGCCCCTCGAGTTCATCGACGGCTGGCTGCATCACGTGGCCACCTACAACCCGATCACCTACATCTTGTACCTCGCCCGCCAAGGGCTCGTGCTTGATGGAACTTCCCATGACATGTCGTGGTCCAACACGTGGCCCGGCTTGCTCGCCATCGTGGTGTTGTCCGGTCTCGCCCTCGCGTTCGCGCGACGTGGCCTGGACAAACTAGACAAGTAATCGATCAACCGTGAAGATCTCGCTCACCGTCAACGGAAACCTCCACACGTCTGAAGTAGAGCCACGCACCTTGCTCGTGCACTACATCCGTGAGCATCTCGGTCTCACTGCCACAAACGTTGGTTGCGACACGTCCAGTTGCGGCGCGTGCACCGTGCACCTCGATGGCGAAGCAGTGAAGAGCTGCACGATCCTCGCCGTGCAAGCAGACGAATGTGATGTGACCACCGTCGAAGGACTCGCCAAGAACGGTGAGATGCACCCCATGCAGAAGGCATTCATGGAAAACCACGGCCTGCAGTGCGGCTTCTGCACCCCCGGCATGGTGATGGCGGCGATCAGCCTGCTCAGAGAGATCCCGAACCCAAGTGAGGAAGAGGTGCGCATCGGCCTCGAGGGCAACCTCTGTCGCTGCACCGGTTATCACAACATCGTCAAGTCCGTCCTCGATGCCGCATCCAAGGGCGCTGCCGGTCGATGATCCCCGCGGCGTTCGAGTATCAGCGCGCCTCGTCGGCTGACGAAGCAATCGGCCTGATCGGTCAATACGGCGATGAAGCCAAGTTTCTCGCCGGAGGTCACAGCCTGATTCCCCTAATGAAGCTGCGACTTGCTCAGCCCACCGTGCTCGTCGACATCGGTCGAGTAAAGGATCTCTCGTACATCAAGGATGCTGGCGACCACGTTGCCATCGGAGCACTCACGCGACACATGGACGTCGAGAACTCGGACCTCCTGAAGACGCATGTTCCACTGCTTGCTCACGCGGCAAGCCATGTCGGCGATTCGCAAGTGCGCCATCGCGGCACCATCGGTGGCTCCATCGCGCATGCCGATCCGGCAAGCGACTTGCCCGCCACCACCCTCGCGCTCGGTGCCAGCTACGTGGTGCGGGGACCGAAGGGTGAGCGGACGATTGCCGCCCGCGACTTCTACAAGGGATTTCTCGAGAGCGCGCTTGCACCCGACGAAATGATCACCGAGATTCGCGTGCCGAAGATCACCGGTGCAAAGTGGGGGTTCCAGAAATTCAATCGCCGTGCACAGGACTGGGCGATCGTCGGTGTTGCCGCATGGCAACTGAACGGCGCATCCGGTGTCGGACTCGTCAACATGGGCTCTACACCAATCCTCGCGACAAGCTCCATGAACGCGTTGAACAGCGGCGCTGCGCTTGCGGATGCCGCTGCACTCGCGGACGCCGACAGCGAACCACAGGACGACCTGAACGCGACCGCCGAGTACCGCAGGCATCTTGCCCGCGTGTTGGTGCGCCGCGCACTGAGCTGAGGTCGAACAACTAGAGCAAGCCGCTGTAGGCACCACCATCCACTTGGATGTTGGTCCCTGTCACGAACTTCGCCGCGTCTCCACAGAGGAATGCCACCACCTTGCCGAAATCGGCGGGATCGCCGATGGTTCCCGTGGGGATCCCCAATTCCTTGCCGCTCGGCATCGAACCGTAGAGCTGGGTGATGCGATCGGTGGCGTGCGTGCCCGGTTGCACGGTGTTCACGGTGATTCCGTATGCAGCGACCTCGCGCGACATCGTCTTCAAAAACGACGTGACACCAGAACGTGCTGCATTCGACAAAATGAGGTTGCCGATCGGCTGGCGCACCGAGGTGGAAGTGATCGCCACGATCCGACCCCACCCTCGCTCCTGCATCGCGGGCACCACCTCTTTGCACATCGCCACTACCGACAACATGCTGCGCTCCACTGCCGGCGCATAACTCTCGAGTGGTGTGGATGCAAAGTCACCTGCGGGTGGGCCTCCACCATTAGCCACCAAAATATCGATGCCACCGAGCAATGCATTTGCCTGACGAATGAAGTCGATCGAGCCTTCGACAGTGGAGACGTCGGCAATTACACCTCGACATCCAAGCTTCGCCGTAGCAGCATCGAGACGCGCCTTGTCGCGCCCGCAAACGACCACCTCCACCCCCTCGGCTACGAGGGCGGCCGCGGCACCGAATCCGAGCCCAGCAGTACCGGCTGCAACGACAGCACGCTTTCCACGAATTCCCAGGTCCACAACGAGAAACGCTAGTTGGGGCACTGGTAATCTGCTTTTCCGTTAGGCGGTGAGATAACCCATGGTTGGGTTCAACAAAGACGAGCGTTTCCTCGATGCGATCGCCGATGCCGACTCGTTCCCGTACTGGTTCGACGATGCCGACGAGCCCGAGTCGAATCCGATGCTCGTCCACGACGAGCGCTGTGATCTGTGTGTCGTCGGTGGTGGCTACACCGGGCTGTGGACCGCCATCGTGGCCAAGGAACGCGACCCATCCCGAGATGTGGTGCTGATCGAGGCCCACGAGATTGCCTCGGCCGCGAGCGGTCGCAATGGCGGTTTCATGGACTCGAGCCTCACTCACGGCATCGCCAATGCCCAACGCCACTTCCCCGACGAGGTGGATGCCCTCGAGCGACTTGGCGTGGAGAACCTCGACGAGATTGAGCGCGCCATCCGCCGCTACTCGATCGATTGCGACTTCGAGCGTCCCGGCGCCATTGACATCGCCAACACTCGCCACTCACCGAGCTACCTCGACGAACTGCGCGAGGACTACGAGCAACTCATCGAGATGGGTCAGGCAGTCACGTGGCTCGATGCCGACGCAGTGAAGCGCGAAGTGAACTCACCGATCTTCACGGGTGGCATGTGGCGACGCAGCAACACTGCACTCGTCGACCCCGCGCGACTCGCCTGGGGTTTGAAGCGTGCCGCGATGTCACTCGGTGTGCGCATCTACGAAGACACCAAGGCAACCGCCATCGACGAAGACGTCAACCGTGTCGTCGTCACCACGCCACTCGCCAAGATCGATGCGCGTCGCGTGGCGCTTGCGACCAACGCCTTCAAACCACTACTGCGAAGGATGCGCAATTACATCGTTCCCGTGTACGACTATTGCCTCACCACCGAGCCACTCTCTGCCAGCCAACTCGACTCGCTCGGGTGGAAGAACCGCCAGGGCCTCTCGGACATTTCGAACCAGTTCCACTACTACCGACTGACCGCCGACAACCGCGTGCTGTGGGGCGGATACGACGCGATGTACCACTTCGGCGGAAAGATGTCGCACGAACTCGAGTCGCGACCAGAGACGTGGGCCAAGCTGTCGCAACACTTCTTCGAAACGTTCCCCCAACTCGAAGGCATTCGTTTCAGTCACGCCTGGGGCGGGGCAATCGACACATGCAGTCGCATATCGGTGTTCTGGGGCAGCGCGTATGACGGCAAGGTGGCCTACGCCATCGGATACACCGGCCTCGGCGTGGCGAGTTCGCGCTTCGGTGGCGTGGTGTTGCTCGACATGCTGGATGACGTGAAGTCACCCGCGCGTGAGACCGACTTTGTGTCGTCCAAGCCCATCCCCTTCCCGCCGGAGCCATTCCGTTTCCTCGGCATTCAGCTCACTCGCTGGTCGCTGCATCGCGAAGATCGCACGGGCAAGCGCAATCTCTGGTTGCGGTTGCTCGACCGCGTGGGCTTGGGCTTCGATACCTGATGCCGAACGACATAGCCTTGCCAGCGTGACGGGGTTGACGAGCGTTCCAGAGGTTTCTGCGGCACTCGCCCAGCGCAACTATCTCGCAGACGAGGGTCTCGCGACTGCCGTCTATCTCTCCTCCGCCTTGCGTCGCCCGCTCCTGCTCGAGGGCGAAGCCGGAGTCGGCAAGACCGAACTCGCCAAAGTGCTCGCGGCGATCACCGGCGGCGAATTGATTCGCTTGCAGTGTTACGAAGGCATCGACGTGGCCCAGGCCGTCTACGACTGGGACTACTCCCGACAATTGCTCCATCTCCGAGCAGCCGAGGCCTCAGGGGAGGCTCGCACACGCGGGGCCGAGGCTCTCGAGTCGGATCTGTATGGCGAGCGATTCCTCGTCAAGCGGGCGGTGCTTCGAGCACTCGAACCAGCGGCGCGCCAGCCCGTGCTCTTGATCGACGAGATCGATCGAGCAGACGACGAGTTCGAGGCGTATCTACTCGAGGTGCTCTCCGATTTTCAGGTGACGGTTCCCGAGGTGGGCACGTTCAAAGCCGCCACTCCACCTCTGGTGGTGCTCACCTCCAACCGCACTCGCGACGTGCACGATGCTCTCAAGCGTCGCTGCATCTACCACTGGGTGGAGCACCCGGCATTCGAGCGCGAGGTACGCATCGTGCGCAGCAAAGTACCGGGAATCGCAGCCGTTCTCGCCGCACAGGTTGCCGCTGCGGTTGAGTCGATGCGAACGATGCATCTGTACAAGCCGCCGGGAGTTGCCGAGACGATCGATTGGGCGACCGCTCTTGCCACTCTCGGCCTCACCGAACTGAATGAGTCTGTCGTGACCTCCACACTTGGCACGGTGCTCAAGTACCGCGAGGATCAAGAAAAGATTCGCGATCGTGGAATCGCCGATCTCGTGCGTGAGGCGTTCGATCGCGGTTTGTCGCTCAGCCACTGAGCGTTTACTTCCATGACGGCAACGCTCCACCAGCCCACCGATCCCGAAACGATCGCCGTGTCATTCTCCCGCGTGTTACGCGGGGCTGGCCTCGAGGTGCCGGTCGACTCGGTGGTGATGTTCGTACGTGCCCTTGGCGAACTCTCTTTGAATCAACGCAATCAGGTCTATTGGGCGGGAAGAGGAACGCTCGTGCGTCGCCGCGAGGACATCAATGTCTACGATCGCGCGTTCGCTATCTTCTGGGAACGCCTCGCCTTCGAACCTCTCGATGAGGAGCGTGTCGAACAATCGATCACTCTGATCATCGATTCCGAAGAGTCCTCCGATGGAGATTCATCGTCGAATCAGGATGAAGACCAACTCTTTCTGCGTTTTTCTCGAATGGAAACTCTGCGCGAGAAAGACTTTCGCGAGTGCACTGCCGACGAATTGGCAGAACTTGATCGACTGATTGCAGCCATACGACTGGCAGGATCCCGAACGCAATCGCGTCGACTCGAGCCCTCGAGTCGACGGGGCGTCACGCTCGACATGCGCCGCACCGTGCGCACTGCACTCTCTCGCTACGGAGAGCCGGTCACGCTGCACCGCCGTGACCACTCCTGGCGGCAGCGCCGCCTTGTCGTGTTGCTCGACATCTCCGGCTCGATGGAGCCCTACGCACGGGCACTCGTGCGATTCATGCACGGTGCAGTGATCGGTCGCCGTCGCGTGGAGGCATTCGTATTGGGCACGCGCCTCACTCGCATCACCCGCGAGTTGAACAATCGCGATCCCGATGTCGCATTGCAACGCGCCAGTCGCAGCGCCACCGATTGGAGTGGCGGAACCCGGCTTGGCGAGTGTCTCACCGACTTCAATGAGCGGTGGGGTACGCGAGGCATGGCCCGCGGTGCCGATGTGGTGGTGCTTTCTGACGGCTGGGATCGGGGCGACCCCGAGTTGCTCGGTGAACAGATGGAACGACTCTCGCGAGTTGCTCATCGGATTCTCTGGGTGAACCCGTTGAAAGTGACCCCCGGCTATGCCCCACTCGCCCGGGGAATGGCGGCAGCACTGCCACATGTCGATCTGTTCCTGGAGGGCCATTCTCTGGGCTCTCTCGAACAACTGGCGACCGCACTTTCCCGCGATTGACTGATCGCCAATGAAGGAGCTGCTCACTGACATCGATCGCTGGCAACGCGACGCCAAACGGATCGTGTTGGCGCGCGTGGTCGACATCGAAGGCTCGGGCCCTCGCGACCCGGGCGCGGCGATGGCCGTCAACGAGGACGGTGAAGTGGTGGGTTCCGTGAGCGGTGGCTGCGTCGAAGGCGCCGTCGTCACCGAGGCGCTCGCCCTGTTGGCGGGTGAGCGTCAACCCGGTGTCGTCACCTTCGGCTATTCCGACGACGAGGCGTTTGCCGTCGGCCTCACCTGCGGGGGCACCATCCACGTGTTCCTCCAACCTCTCGATTGGTGAACGCGATGTCGATCTACGAGACGTTTTCCGTCCGCCTGCGCGAGCGCACCCCGGTGGCACTGATCACCGTGATCGACGGACCCCGCGTGGGAGCGAACCTGCTCGTCTCTCCGAGGCTCGATCCGCTCGGCTCACTCGGCAATCCCGAACTCGATCGCATCGTGGCACGTGACGCACTCGGCGAAATCGAGGCCGGTCGCACAGGAGTGCGTCACTATGGGCCAGAGGGGCAAACCACCCCCGAAGATCTCGAGGACTCGCCCACCGTCAAGGTGTTCATCAACTCGTTCGCACCACCACCCACCATGCTGATCTTCGGCGCGGTGGATTTCACCTCGGCGCTGGCGAATGCCGCCAAGCTGCTCGGCTATCACGTCGTGGTCTGCGATGCGCGCGAGATCTTTGCCACACGTCGACGCTTCCCGATGGCCGATGAGGTACTTGTCTCGTGGCCGGGCCCGCTATTCGAACAACGCGGCGCGTCGCTCACCTCGCGCGATGCCGTGTGCATCCTCACCCATGACCCCAAGTTCGATGTGCCCGCGGTCGCAGGCGCACTTCGAACGCGCGTTGGCTACATCGGCGTGATGGGTAGTCGAAAGACCAATGCGAAGCGTTTGGAGCGATTGGCCGAGGTGGGAATCTCCGACCCGAACGATCTGGCCAGGTTGATGTCACCGATCGGACTCGACATTGGTGCACGTACTCCGGAAGAAACTGCGGTTTCGATTTGCGGTGAGATCATCGCGCGTCGCACCGGACGAAATGCGCCCTCACTACGCGACTCGAGCGGCCCAATTCACCGCTGAATTCAGACGAGCGGGTTCGAGTAACGAACCCACGACTGAATGCGCGAGTTCATCATGTGCAATTCCACCTGCCGACCGCCGTATGGGGTTTGCAAAATGGCACCCTTGACGCCCAGGTAGAGCGCCACGTGACCCGGGCGCCACACCAAGTCGCCGGGTTGCGCTTCATCACGCAATACGCGATCACCCGAGAGATACTGCGAACCTGATCCGCGTGGCAGCGAGATACCCACGGTTTGCCACGCGTACTGCACCAAACCAGAACAGTCGAAGCCCACGCCGGGTTCCGCCGAGTTGTCGCGGTATGGCGTACCCAACTCCACCATCGCGGTCATCACCACGCGCAAACGCTCAATTGAGGTGGTGGCCCACACGCTGCGCAGCGCTCGCTCATCCACACCTACGAAGGTGGCAACGTTTGCGGCCAACGTGTCGAGCTGCTCGCGAAACGCTTGGTCGACGAATCCATCTGGTCGCTCAGCGCCATTCAACGCCACCAGCACCTCGGCGGCCGCGCGAGAGAAGCGGCGCTCGGCCTGGCGGTCCATTGGGATGGCCTGAGCGGTATCGACCACGAACAGCGCGGTGACCACCGTGGCCAGCAGGACGAAAGTCCTGATTACGGCCTGAGAAGGGAGGAAGTGGGAGGAAAATCTCATGGGATAAGGGCTCGACCGGGGGGCGGTCGAGCCGGTATTTCAGATTGATTACATTCTATGACATACATTCGTAACATTTGGTGATCGGGCAAAACCCTTATAGAACAGGGCGATGAGCACGGTTCGCCCCCTTGTCGTGCTGCTGGCGGCCGGGTCGGGCTCCCGGTTCACCGGCCCCGAGCACAAGCTGATGAGCAAACTCGACGGCACTCGCCTGATCGATCACGCCGTACGCGCTGCGATGGCTGCCGAGCTTGGTCCCGTGGTCGTAGTGACGGGGGCGACGGCCTTCGAGCTACCCGACGGGGTGACCAGGCTTCCCCACCCCGATTGGGAGCGTGGGCTCGCCAGCTCCCTGCAAGTGGCGGTGGCCTACGCCCGCGACAAGGGGCACCTCACGATCGTGGTGGGCCTTGGCGATCAACCGCTCGTGACTCCCGAGGCGTGGCGAGCGGTGGCTATGGCCGACTCCCCGATTGCCGTGGCGACCTACGGCGGTGTTCGTGGCAACCCCGTGAAGCTCGAGTCCCGCACATGGGCCGAGCTTCCGACGGCCGGCGATGAGGGTGCACGTTTAGTAATGCGCAACCATCCCGAATGGGTGAGGGAAGTTCCTTGCGTGGGATCCGCTATTGATGTCGATACCACGCAAGACTTGGAGACACTCGCGAGAAAAAACGAGAGAACGGAAGACTGATGGATCTACGACACGAATTCGAAGTGGGAGTGCCGATTACCGAGGCCTGGCGCATCCTCACCGATGTCGAGCGCATCGCCCCGTGTCTGCCCGGTGCACAACTCACCGAAGTCGAAGGCGATGTGTATCGCGGACAAGTGAAGGTGAAGGTGGGTCCGATTCTCGCGCAGTTCAAGGGGCAGGCCTCGTTCGTGGCGCGCGACGAAGCCGCGTACACCGCCACGCTGAAAGGTGAAGGTCGCGACACGGGCGGCAAAGCCAATGCTTCCGCATTGATCACCGCCAGTTTGCAGTCGGTCGATGCCTCACGCACCAAGTGCGTTGTCACCACCGATCTCACCATCTCCGGCAAGGTGGCCCAATTCGGACGGGGTGCGCTTGCCGACGTGAGCGACAAACTGCTTGCTCAATTCACGGAGAATCTGAACTCATTAATTGCCTCCTCGCCGACTGAGGCCGCGTCGACTCCCGCTGCTGCGGCACCCGCCGAAACCATCACCGGCGTGCGCCAGATCGAATCTGCAGATGTTGCTCCCCTCGATCTGCTCGAGGCCGCAGGTTCGACCATCGCCAAACGACTCATGCCACTCGTCGTCGTCATTGCTGTCGTTGCCGTCGTCATCGGTGTCGTCGTCTTTTGACCACGGCGATCTCGCCGAGATCCGCCGACTGCTTGGCCGCGAGCCACAAGGTGAGTGGCAGGTGGCCGTGCGCACCAAGACGGGATCACCCGTGGTGCTGCGCAATGCGCCGCTGATGCACGACGGCACCCCGATGCCCACTCGCTATTGGCTAATCGGCGAACACGAAAATATGGTCGTGGGACGACTCGAATCTGAGGGCGGTGTCAATCGAGCAGAGGCCGAAGTGAATGCCGACGACCTACGCGCGACACACGACCGCTACGCCGCCGAACGAGACGCACACCTTCCGCATGGTCACACGGGGCCTGTACCCACTGGGGGCGTGGGCGGAACGCGGGTAGGCGTGAAGTGTCTGCATGCCCATTACGCCAACTGGCTGGCCGGGAACGACGACGTCATCGGTGACTGGGTGGCTCATCATCTCGGTTCCAGTCGCAGTGACTACGTGCGCACCACAAAGAGCGGTTCGTCTGCGGTAGCAGTGATCGATGTCGGCACTAACTCCACCAATTTGCTCGTCATCGATGCAGCTGGATCTCAAATCGATCGGCGAGTCACCGTCACCCGACTCGGTCGCGGAATGGTGAACACCGGAAGGTTGAGCGAGGAAGGAATCACCTCAACGGTGGAGACAATCAAGCACTACGTCGACAGCATCGATCCGAAAACCCGCATTCGCATCGTCGCCACCGAGGCGTGCCGCAGAGCAAGCAACGCAAAAGACTTCCTCGACGCCGTTCTGGCTGCAACCGGTCAGCACGTCGAGATCGTGAGCGGCGAAGCCGAGGGTCGTCTCGCTTTTACAGGAGCACTGAGTGGCACCGCGAATGCCGGCAGACCGACGCTCGTCATCGACATCGGTGGCGGCAGCACCGAGGTGATGTTTGGTGATGGCGAGTTGCGTTGGGCGCACAGTATTCCCTGTGGTGCCGTCACTCAGAGCGAGCAGCATCTCGAACACGATCCCCCGCGACCAGAGGAACTGACGAACGCCATCGGCGAGGTGGCCGATCATGTGGACGACATTCTCCGGGAACACCCCGAGGCACTCGAGGCAACGAATGTGGTCGGTGTGGCGGGAACGATCGTCACCGTGGCGGCAATCGAGCTTGGTCTCGCCCAGTTCGATGTGAATGCCCTGCATGGCTTCGTGCTGACCCGCGAGGCAGCCGAGGACGTCTTTCGCACCCTCGCCACCGAATCGCTCGCCGATCGCGTGCACAACCCCGGCCTCCCTCGCGAGCGCGCCGACATCATCGTGGGAGGATGTTGCGTGCTCGTGGCACTTCTTCGACGCCTCAAGATCGATTCGCTCGTTGTCTCCACCCACAGCCTGCTGGACGGTGTCGCACACGAGGAGCTCACTCGATGAGTAGCCAGCGTCGACATGTCGGCCATCCGACGGGAGCAGTCGTATCTTCTCCGCTTCGGCTGTACGGACGCCGCCTGATGCTGCGACCACTCGTTGCCGGTGACTTCGAAGCATGGAGCGAGGTACGTATGCGCAACGAAGAGTGGCTCACCAAATGGGAACCACTTCGTCATCCGAAGTCTCCCGACCCCGCCAGCAATCGCGATGCCTTCGCCAGCCGCTGTTCGGCGCGTGATCGCGAACGACAAAGTGGCGTGGGCTACGCCTTCGGCATCTTCGTCGATAACGCATTCGCTGGTGAGATCAACTTGAACAACGTGTTACGTGGTGCAATGCAAAGCGTGACGATCGGCTACTGGATCGACGAGGCACGCGCGGGCAAAAGCTACATGTCGGAATCCGTGCTCGTGGCCACCCGTTTCGCCCTCGAGGATCTGCAATTGCATCGAGTCGAAATCTGCATCATCCCGCGCAATCACAACAGCAGACGAGTGATGGAAAAGCTCGGCTTTCGCGAGGAAGGCATTGCCGAGCGATTCCTCGAGATCAATGGCATCTGGGAAGACCACGTGCGCTACGGCTTCACCATCGAAGAGTGGCGCACGCGCCGCGATGAACTCGTGGCGCAGTGGCTGTAACCGAATAGCGCTGATCGCCGCCTAGGCGAGTCGACGCTGCCGTTCTGATTCGAGTGCCCGCTCTCGACGCACCGACTTGCGACGCTTCCAATCGCGAGTTTTCCAGTGGCGCAACGAGGAACGCTTCGCCTTCTTCCGACCGATCACGGCATCGTGATGATGCACCGGCTTGAAGTTCGGCAACGGCTCCACCACATCGAGCGGCTCGATCCCCGATTCCAGTTGGTTGGTTGCCTCATGGAGAATCGCGTGCACTCGATGCCGCTCGTTGTGGGCGTGTGCCCTGGTTTCCTCACGAGGCGGAAGAACCCGCTCGCGCTGATCATGTCGCCTGCTCATTTCCATCTCCGTTCTGCACCCATCGGTGCATTGAGTGAATGTGCCTGCTCCCCCTGAGCGTCACCATACACCCGCTCCGGGGTGGGGAAATTCGCGTTTACTTCTTCGAGATCTTCGTCTGCAGCGCGGCCAGGCGCTCGGCAAACCACGGCTGACGGGTACTCCATACCTGAGTGACAAGTTCGCGCTCGACAGCCTCATCATGGCTCACCACATTCGACATTTCCTGAATAGTGCGCTTCGTTTCAATCAACAACTGTCTTGGCGCACTGGCAGCGCGAGTAGCGAGCGCTCGAGCAGTACTCATCAACTCCGCATCCTCAACGCATTTCCATACCAAGCCGTGACGTTCGGCTTCTCTTCCACTCAGTACCTCGCCGAACAACACCGTGGCCATCGACGCTTGAGTGCCGATGAGTCTGGACATCATCCACGTATGCCCACCGCCAGGATGAAGACCTACCTGCATAAACCGTGTGTCGAACTTGGCACTCTCAGCAGCCAATCGCACATCACAGCACAGAGCGAGATTCATCCCCGCACCAACTGCAGCTCCACCGATCGCGGCAATGGTAGGGAGTGGGCTGCGAGCCACGCGCAAGAAACCCTCGTAGATCGTTTTCAGCGAGTCTCCGGTCGCCTCCGCAAGGTTGCCCAAGTTTGCGCCAGCACAGAACGCGGGCGCTGCCCCCGTGACGATGATGGCGTGCACCGATTCGTCGGCCTCGAAGCGATCCATGGCCGCACCGATTTCCGTGACCATGTCGGCGGTCAAAGTGTTTCGTTCGCCTGGGTTGTTCAGCGTGATGGTCGCAATGCCCGCGTGAATTTCCACGAGTACGAGCGACATGCGATCACTGTACCGTGGAGCCCGATGCTCGATCATGTGTTCCTCGATGCCATCAGTGCCGTGCGTGATGCCTTCGGCAACGCGTTTCTCGAGAGACAAGCGTTCGAGGAACGGTTTCAATCCGACATGCTGCTTGGCGACCTGGTGTGGGAAACGAGTTACGGCCTCCCTGGCGAAGGCAGCCCCCCGCGAGCACTCGCCCATGTCACGTTCAACTGGCCGAGTTGGAGTCAAGCGCTATATCGCCATTGGTACGTGGAGGGTGAGTTCGATCAGTCTCCGGTGATCGACGTCGAGGTGGTCTTTCGACTGCAGCGACTCCTTGCACAACCCGATCCACACATCGTGAGCGGTGTGGCCACACCAGAGAGCCCGAGCATCGGATCCACCGCCTTTCGTCGCAATGACGTCACGGTGGAGATCTGCCATGTTCCCGATGTGCCAGTGGAATACGCACTCGAGGTCACCTACGAAGGCTCCTACGAATTGGCGGAGGAGACCCTGCAAGACGGGGCCAGCAAGGTGTTGGACGAGCACTTCGGTGTCCTCGGGGCCTGGGTGGCGAGCACGTTGGTTCGTCTCGGCGACTTGGGACTTCAGTTCCGTGAGCCCGACAGCCCGTAACTGTCTGATTGTCGCCCATCAAAAGTTGATTACGGTATGTTTGTACTGATACTAAGCGCACTTATTAGAGACTAAATTCCATTAGGGTGAGGCGAATGAAAAAAGCTCCAGAGAAGAAGATGCAGCAGGTGGTCGACAAGACGCAGCAGGCCCTTGCTCAGAAGTTGTATGAACTGCGTGTCGAGCGCGAGTTCACGCAAACCGAACTCTCCGAGCTCGCAGGCGTTGATCGCAAGACGATCAACCGCATCGAAAACGGTCACTTCGCTCCCTCAATCGACACGCTGGTGCGTCTCTCGATCGTGTTGCGTGTGCCTGTTACGTCGCTACTCGCCTAATTTTCCTGCTGCCCGAACTCTCGGGTAAATATCAGCGCAAACTGCTTGCACAATTCCGCGATTCGGATCGAGTCGAATGTGCCGCCGAACTCCCGCGTCACGCAGTCACTGCATGCATGATCCAACTGACAGCTAAATCGATCGACCCCCACGTTTTCTAAGTTGGCTGCCATCGACAACTCCGACAAGCACACCACGGGCACATCGAGTTTCGCGACAGTATCGCGAAGAGGTTCGCTAATTCCGGAAAGCGTCACCACCACTGCAGGTCGAGGGGCGAACGGCCGACGAGAGTAGGCACCTGCAGCAAAGCGCTCGCCCTGAAGCGGCGCCATCAACGGACTAGCCGTGGTGTATCCGCCGAGTATCTCGACGCTAACCGAATGGGTGCGACGATCGAACAGTGCAGGCGTATTAAAGGCAACGCCGAGAAGGTGGCCAATGGCACCACTCACTGAGGGATCCTGATCACAAGCGAGAACGCGGAGACGTTGACTCATCGGCTACTTAACATCAGCTCAGCCACACACACACACACACACTTGGCCACATCATGCGATGTTGACGCAGGGGTGTGGCGAAATTCACGAATTCATACCCTATATGGTATGAACCACACCGCTGAAATTTGTTTTAGGGCTATGTACCCCTAGCGCCGCATACCCACGGGTATGAGACTCGCCAGCTGCACGAGCGGCCGCGGCCCCACGTGGGTGATCACTTCCGAGGCCGAAAGCGACCCCAGGTGTCCACACTCCTCGATCGACATCCCCCGCGTGAATCCATAGAGGAACCCTGCTGCATACATGTCACCAGCTCCAGTGGCATCCACCACGTGGTCGACGGGAACCGCCTCGATATTCACCAAATCCGAGCCATTGATCACCACGCTGCCCCGCTTGTCGCGGGTGACTGCCCCAAATTCGCAATCATTCCGCAGCTGCCCTAAAGCATCATCGAACGAGTCTGTTTGGTACAGCGAGGCAAGCTCGAACTCATTGCAGAACAAAATGTCGATGTCGTTCAGGATCAGGTCCATGAAGTCCTCGCGGTGTCGATCCACACAGAAGGAATCCGACAGCGTGAGCGACACCTTGCGGCCCGACTCGTGTGCGTACTTGGCAGCCATACGGAAGGCATCCTTGGCAGCATCTCGATCGAACAGATAGCCCTCGAGGAACAGCACGGATCCGTTCGCCACCACCTCGCGAGAGATGTCGCTTGGCTCGAGCAGCGACGCTGCACCGAGGAAGGTGCTCATCGAACGCTGGCCATCGGGCGTGACGGCGATGATGCACGCACCCGTGGGCTCGGTGTCGCTGATCGCTCCCGGGTGAAAACCGACCCCCACTTTGTTCATGTCGTAACCGAATGCTCTACCGAATGCGTCATCGGCAATCTTGCCGATAAACCCAGCCTTGCCGCCCAAGCTGGCGAGCCCGTACGCGGTATTGGCGGCAGACCCGCCGCTCGTCTGCACCGTTTCGGGAAGCTGTGAGAAAAGGTGCGCAGAGCGCTGCGCGTCGACGAGCGTCATCGAACCCCGAACAACTTGTTCGCGGGTGAGGAATTCCTCAGACACCGAGCCGATTACATCGACGAGAGCGTTTCCAATGGCAACGACGTCGTAAATGGAAGATGAACCCACGTTGACGTCCCCAGTTGGCACGTGGGGAAACTCTAGTCCAGGCGCGTCTAGCGGCTGGTAGGCACGAGTGCACCCTTGACGATCTGCTGCTGCAGTTCTCGCTTCAGGAACTTGCCGGCCGCATTGCGCGGCAGAGGCTCGTTGATAATCACCACTTGCGACGGAATCTTGAAATGAGCGATCTTGCCGTCGAGGAATGACCACAGATCATCGGGAGTGAGGGTCACCCCATCCTTTGGATAGATGGCTACCGCCACCTCCTCTCCGAGGCGCTCGTGCGGTACGCCGAACACGGCAGCCTCGTAAACGGCAGGATGCTCGTAGATCGCATTTTCCACTTCAACGCAGTACACGTTTTCACCACCACGCAGAATCATGTCCTTCACGCGGTCTTCGACATAGACGAAACCATCCTCATCCATGTGACCCAAATCTCCCGAACGCAGCCAGCCATCAACGATCGTTTCGGCTGTCGCTTCAGGACGGTTCCAATAGCCACGAATCAACATCGGTCCAAAGAACCAAATCTCTCCTGATTGACCCGCAGGAAGCACACGACCATCTTCTCCGCGCACTTCGACACGCATCGGCAGGATTGCCCGACCAGTCGATGTAGGACGCTCGAGATAGTCCTTGCCGATGATGCCGGGGCCGAATGCATTGGTCTCGGTCATGCCGTAACCAAGTTGCGGGCTGCCCTTTTTCACCGAGTTGGCCACCTTCGATACCAAGCTGGTGGGAGCGGGCGCCCCACCACCTCCAACCGCACGCAAACTCGAGGTGTCGTACTTGTCGTAATTCGGCGAGTTGACGAGATCCCACGCTTGAGTGGGCACACCGATGAAGTTCGTAACTTGTTCGCGTTCGATCAATTCGAGGGCCTTGTCCGGGTCCCACTTGTACATGACGACGAGTTTCAAACCGACGAGGAAGGAGCCGAGCATGACGGGCACGCAACCCGTCACGTGAAACAGCGGAACAATCAGAATGAACGAAGTCGGGATGTCGCCACCGGGTGCTGGTCGGCCGTACGCCGTGAGTGCTTGGTTGCGAGCAGAAAACGCCATCACAGAAGAAAGAACTGCGCGATGTGTGGAAACTGCACCCTTTGGGCGGCCCGTAGTGCCCGAGGTGTAGAGGATCGTTGCATCGTCGTCAAGGTGCACCTCGCCACCAGGATGTGGCGCACCAGGCACCACCTTGTCTTCCCAACGATCGATTGATGCCGGCAATGACGCGTCGGCGCGCACGGCGAGCACTCCAACTCCATGCTTCGCGCAGAATTTGGCACCGACCTCGTAGCGCTGTTGATCGCAGATGTACACCTTTGCACCCGAATCCTCGAGGGCGAATTCCATTTCGTCTTCCGTCCACCACGAGTTCATCGATACCGAAATGGCACCAATCGAGGTAATGGCGGCGAACGACATCACCCACTCGGGGTAATTACGCATGGCGATCGCCACGCGATCGCCCTTTTTCACGCCATAGTGGTTGACGAGCAGGTTGGCGAGCGCATCACATCGATCGGCAACTTCAGCAAACGATAAACGCTCGTCTTCATAGACGAGAAACGTCTTGTCCCCATGACCGCGAGCCATGGTGAGGATGAAACCAAGGTTGGGCGGGCAGTTCTTGAACACCTTCATTTCGATTCCACGCACTTCAGCGTCGACCAACTCGAACATCTGTCCTGGTCCCGTCACCTTCGCAACGGCTTCATCCCATGTCAACGTCACTCGAAGGCTCCCCCCACTCGATTCAACTGCGTGGAGCTGAGGGGAATTGAACCCCTGGCCTGTACATTGCGAACGTACCGCTCTACCAACTGAGCTACAGCCCCGCTTTTCGTCCCAAACCCTAGCGGGAAGCCCGCCCCAGCAAGAAGGGCGACTTAGTAACGACGACGCGAGCGGTTGAGGTACCGCTCGTTTTCGCGCTTGATGCGCAACTGCACCAACACGTAGCAATACACCGCGAGCGCGATCAGGCTGACGGCGAACAAACTGAAGAAGATCTGTGAACCGGTGGTGAGCGCCAAGAACAGCGACAACACGACGGTGATGCCCATACCGACGACGAGGTTCTGACGACGCTGGCGGATGTACTCGCTCTGGGAGACGACGTTCGCCGGGCGATGGTTACGGGTGCCCGCGGGACGAACGAGGGCTCCCGTCATATTCGAAATTGCACCGTGCTGACGGGTGGGCCGAGCCGATGGGGCGAGGGGACGGGCCATGCCACGGAGTTGGCCCTGCGAGCGGCCACCAGCCGACTCGAGGGAGTCGAGCTGACGACGGAAGTTCATCACCGAGTTGCTCGGAGAGCCGTTGATCCGGGAACGGACGAGGGGCGGCACCAGTACTGCCAGCCACGCTGCGCCAACTACCAGCAAGATCAGTGTGCTCATGACGGACAAAGTGTATTACGAAATGACTACAAAACCGACCATCAGGGGTCCATTTGCGCCTTCGTGAAGGGGCCTGCCGCCCCCAACTCATGGGGCTTGGTCAGGGTTTTCGGGCCTCAGCCCACCTTGCGGCGGTAGGTGCCGGAGCGGCCGCCCGTCTTCTCCCACAGGGCGAGATCCTCAATCGTCATCGCCCGATCCGCGCTCTTGCACATGTCATAGATCGTCAGCGCCGCCACGGCACACGCGTGCAGGGCTTCCATCTCCACGCCGGTGCGATCAGTCGTCTCGACATGCGCCTCAACGGTGAGCCCACCCTCGGTGGCCGCGAATTCGATTCGTGCGGACGACAGCGGCAACGGGTGACACATCGGGATCGCATCGCTCGTGCGCTTGGCGGCCTGAATTCCCGCCACTCGCGCCACCGCCAACACGTCACCCTTCGGCATGGAGCCACTGGTGATCGCCTGCAACGTCTCAGTGTTCATCCTCACCTGGCAACGCGCCGTCGCAGTGCGATGCGACACATCTTTGCCGCCAACATCCACCATGCGTGCTTTGCCTTGTTCGTCGAGATGCGAGAACTGTGGTTCGGCCATCGTCAGCCGCCAATCTGGCTCATCGAGCGGCGCGGCCGCACGAAGGTGACATTGCCGATGTTGTGCCCTGCCCACTTGGTGCCCACTGCACGACGTATCTCCTCGGCAATCTGGGCATCGGAGGCACCGCCGCGCATCATCGCGCGCAGGTCGAATTCGTCGGTGGCGAACAAGCAGGTGCGGAACTGGCCATCGGCAGTGAGGCGCACGCGATCGCAGTCTCCACAGAACGGTTTGGTCACCGTGGGAATCACGCCAATCGTGCCCTTGCCGTCGAGGTAACGCCAACGATCCGCGGGCGCGGCACCGCGCGCCGGCAACTGCTCCAACGGATACACCGCATTGATCGCCGCAACGATCTCGTCCTGGCTAAACACGCCCGACTCCTGCCACGAACCTTGCGCGTCAAGTGGCATGAACTCGATGAACCGCACTTCGACGCCCTTGTTGCGGCCGAAGGTGGCAAGGTCGACGATCTCGTCGTCGTTCACACCGCGCTGCACCACCGCATTGATCTTCACCGGCTCGAAGCCGACTTCGAGCGCCGCATCGATGCCATCGAGCACATGCTGCAGTTCGTCGCGGCGGGTCATTTCCTTGAATCGTTCGGCGGACAAGGTGTCGAGACTGATGTTGATGCGCTGCAGGCCCGCGCGCTTCAACTCGGGTGCAATCAGGCGCAGGGTGGCGCCGTTCGTGGTGATTGCCAAGTCGATCGGCTTTCCGGCGCGGGGCGACGAGGAGCTCGCCGGCACCACCAGGGTGGACAGGCTCTCGATCAGCGAGGCCAAGTTGGCCCGCATGGTGGGCTCACCGCCGGTGAGGCGAATGCCGTCCACTTCGAAGGTCTCCACGCAGATCTTCGCCAGGCGGTGCAGTTCCTCATAGGTGAGCACCTCTTCGCGTGGCAACCACTTGAGGCCCTCGGCCGGCATGCAATACGTACAG
>JAFMFC010000085.1 GCA_017856375.1 Ilumatobacteraceae bacterium
TGCTTCGTCTTGCGTCCGAGCTTGCCTTCGGCGACCAGTTTCTTCAGTGTCGATGCCGGAGCGAAATTGGGATCCTTGAACGAATCATGCAGCGCATTGAGGATGGCTAGTGAGGTGTCGAGACCAACGAGGTCGAGCAATGAGAACGGGCCCATGGGGAAGTTGCAGCCACCCTTCATTGCTGTGTCGATGTCCTCCATATTTGCAGTACCAGCTTCGAACATCTTGATTGCGTTGTTCAGATAGGGAAACAGCAGCGCATTAACAATGAAGCCTGCTCGATCGAGTACTTGAACGGGATCCTTGCCACATTCGACAACGAACTGAGTCGCACGTGCAACGGTGTCAGCAGAAGTGGTCTCGGTGCGCACCACCTCAACGAGGCTCATCATTGTGGCGGGATTGAAGAAGTGAATACCGCAAACACTTGCTGGTCGCGTCGTGGCAAGTGCCATCTGCAAAACGGGAAGTGTCGAGGTGTTAGTGGCGATGATTGCGTCGGGCTTCAGCACCTTGTCGAGACGACCAAATAGCTCGCGCTTCGCCTCGAGATCCTCGAGGACCGACTCGATAACGAGATCACAATCAGCAAGGTCATCGGTCGACGTCGTTCCTGAAATACGAGAAATGATTTCGTTCTTCTGCGCCTCAGAGATCTTCTCTTTGGCTACCTGCTTGGAAAGCCCGCCTTCAATGAGATTCATCATTTGGTCGAGCGACTGTTGTGACCGTGAAAGCACAACGGCTTGCTTGTTTGCACGTGCGATTACTTCCGCAAGTCCGGCGCCCATGATCCCCGAACCGCACACGCCGACCTTCGTGATTCCCCCGGACATTGCGAGAACGGTAGCGATGTTTGGGTACTTCGGGGTAGTTCGTGATTTGGGATGGACAGCGGATGGTAATTTTCCCGTCGTGACCGAGCGCTTGGTATTGCAGGGAGGCGCACCATTCGTGGGCAATGACGACCTCGATCGTCACTTGGTGCAGGGTCTCCGGGGCCCGGTGGCGGTACTTCCCACTGCAGACGCGTTCGAGGGACCAGAGAAGATGATTGAAGCCGCCACAAAGTGGGGTGAGCGACTAGGCGTCACGGTCCGTGCCGTCGAGGTGTATTCGCGAGCCAGTGCGATGGAACAAGCACATGCAGATGCGTTGCGCAATGCCGCTGCGGTGTGGGTGGTGGGCGATTCGCCGATTCACCTGCGATCGTGTGTGATGGGTACCCCGGTGTTCGATGCGCTTGCGTGGCAAGCGACACATGGTTTGCTCGTCGCGGTGGCGGGGAGCGCAGGAGCGCTATGCGATCCGATGGTGGATCCGCGGGGCGGCGCGTTCGCGCTCGGCCTCGGGCTCGTGAAGAAGATTGCGTTGATCACCGAAAGTGAGCAGTGGTCGAAAGATCGACTACAGCGAAGTTTGGATCTCGCCAACACCACGGTGGTGGAGGTGCCGACGGGCAGCGCCCTCGAGCGAAGTTCCGGCAAATGGAAGATGCACGGTGACGTGACCGTGCACGGAGACTTGCCGAACTAGCTCTGGACGATCGTGATCGAATTGATCACGATTTGCTCCAGCGGTGGCACACCGTTGTTCTCTGGATTGCCAGCTGCATTGAGTGCGGGCACCGTGGTGTCCAGGCCGTCGGTTACTTCGCCGAACAGCGTGTACTGCGGTGGCAACGCAGCGCCATCCGATCCAGTGATGACGAAGAACTGCGAACCATTGGTATTCGGCCCCGAGTTGGCCATCGCAATTGAGCCAACCTTGTATTCACCTTGCGCGGGCAACTCATCAGCAAACTGGTATCCCGGTCCACCAGAACCGGTTGCAGTCGGGTCACCACATTGCACGACAAAGTTGGGGATCGCGCGATGGCATTGCGTGCCATCGAAGAACTTGTATCGAGCGAGCGTGACGAATGAGTTCACGGCGAGAGGCGCTTTCGACTGGTCCAACCTGACGGTGAATTCGCCTTTGTTGGTGTTGACGACAGCCAAGTAGGTGACACCGTCGTCGATGCAGGTGGGTGGGGCTTTTTCGAATTGAGCTGCCCGCTCTTCCGAACCGTCTGCGGCTGGGCACGGGGTATCTCCCGTGATCGTGCGACCTTCAAGCGGAGCGAGGGTGGTCGCAGTGTCAGTGAGCGTGGTTGTGGTGGTGGGGGTCTCGGCAGATTGATCGCCACCAGTCACGCTGAAGATTCCGGCAACGCTCACCACGATGGCGATGACGATGAAAATCCGCACCACATTTCGTTGGGTTCGACGACGTTTGTTGGCTCTGGCCAACTCGGTCAGTCGCTTCTGGCGATTTTCTTTTTTCCTACTTCGCTTGTCGGTACCCATCGCTCCGACAGGCTAGCCACGCACGACTAGCGTGAAGCACCTGTGACGCTCATTGTGCAGAAGTTCGGTGGCACTTCGGTAGCCGATCCGGATCGTATGAAGAATGTCGCGCGCCACGTGGCCGAGACGCGTAGGCAGGGCAACGATGTAGTGGTCGTGGTATCAGCGATGGGCAAGGCCACCGACAATTTGGTGGAACTGGCGCGACAAGTATCGAGCAACCCGCAAGGGCGCGAAATGGACATGCTGCTCACCACCGGGGAACGCATTTCGATGTCGCTTTTGTGCATGGCATTGAACGACCTTGGATGCGAAGCGATGAGTTTCACGGGAAGCCAAGTGGGAATCATCACGGACACCTCGCACACCAAGGCAAAGATCCTCGAGATCAAAGGTGATCGCGTACGCGAGGCGTTGGGGCAAGGAAAAGTGGCAGTGATCGCCGGCTTCCAGGGAGTGAGCACTGAACGTGAAGTGACCACGCTTGGTCGCGGCGGAAGCGACACCACGGCCGTAGCGATGGCAGCGGCGTTGAAGGCCGACGTTTGCGAGATTTACACCGATGTGACCGGCGTGTTCAGTGCCGATCCGCGAATGGTGCCGCAGGCCCGCAAGCTCGGTTGGTTGAGTTTCGATGAAATGCTCGAGATGGCTGGTGCAGGCAGCAAAGTGCTCGCGCTCCGCAGCGTCGAGTTTGCTCGTAACCATGATGTGCCGATTCATGTTCGATCGAGTTTCACGTGGGAACAGGGCACGTGGGTTTCTGGTGAAGACAATGAGGGGAGACGAAAGATGGAAGACCCGATTATTTCTGGGGTAGTTCACGACGTGGGGGAATCGAAGATGACCCTTCTTGGTGTGCCCGACAAGCCTGGTGTGTCTGCACTGCTTTTTGAGTCGCTGGCCAAGGCAAATGTGAATGTCGACATGATCGTTCAGAACACTTCGATCGAGGGAACGACCGACATCTCTTTCACCCTGCCGATGGCTGACGTGAAGACGGCTGAACCCATCCTCAATGACGTAGCCAAGAAGGTTGGCGCCTCGGGCGTTACCCAGGACGACAACATCGCCAAGCTTTCGCTCGTAGGTGCCGGCATGAAGTCGAGTCCTGGTATTGCGGCCAAGATGTTTCGCATCCTCGCCGAAAACCAGGTGAACATCGAGATGATTTCGACTAGCACGATCCGCATTTCGGTGGTGGTGCGTCGTGAGCACCTACAGATTGCGCTGCGAGCATTGCATTCGGCATTCAACCTCGACAGTGGCGAGGATTACTCGGCACCGTTGCCAGAGCGAAAGTAACGATGGCCAAACGTACCCAGTTCGTGCCGTGGAAGACGGCAGGGAACAAGACAGAGTCAGGTTTGACCGCCGACGATGTGGTGCGCACCACAGGCTGGGTATTCAACAATGAGACGGGAACGGCCCTCACACTCGGTGATTTCGTGGCTACCGGTGAGAAGGAAGTACGTCGTTACATGCGGCAGTTTGAACTGCCGTTGGAGAATCTTGCTACGCAAACGCTGCTCGAGATCGGGAGCGGAATTGGTCGTATGACAGCAGCGTTCACCAACCTGTGCGGACAAGTTGTCGCCGCCGATATCGATGCTGCGTTTCTCGAACGTTGTCGTGAAACGGTGGCTAAACATGGCCGACCAGAACGACTGCGCACTGTGCATGTGGCAGACGGTCGGTCATTGGCGATCTCTGACAAGAGCGTCGATGTGGCGTTCTCGTATATCACTTTGCAGCACTGCGAACGAACTGATGCACTCTCACTGACGAACGAAGCTGTGCGTGTCACTAGCGATGGTGGCCGAGTAGTGCTGAACTACCGCTCCTGGGTGCCACTTGATGTGCTGCTCGTTCCTCTCGGCATGTTGATGCGAGCACTGTGGAAGTTGCCCCGAGCGGGCAAGGTGCTCGCTTCGATGCGTTGGACCACGCGGCTGGGTTGGCAGGCAAATCGTCTCGGACCAGATGAGGTGATCGGCTCGTTGAAATCCAGCTCCGCATGGTCCCGCGTGGCCAAAGCATCTGTTCATCACTCGCCACGATTGGCCCGAAAAGTGAAGTATGCCGAGGTTGCGGTGGCACCGCTGAAGCGGGTGAATCGCAGCCATTGGTGGCTGAGCTTGGAGTTGAAGTGAACCACCGCTTGTCGCTCGAAGCCATTGAGCGGGCAGCGCAGACCATCGATCCGGTGTTCTTGAACTCTCCGCAGTTCGAGAGCGAGCCGCTTTCTGCGACGGTCGGCACGCGTCTCACTCTGAAAGTGGAAACGCTGAATCCGATTCGCAGCTTCAAAGGACGCGGCGCGGATTTCTTCGTTCGTGAAAACGCCCAGGCACTTGTGGGAATCGACCTCGTTTGTGCAACCGCAGGCAATTTTGGTCAGGCAATGGCATATGCATGCCGCACGCAGAAACGCAAGATCGTGATCTACAGCGCGGAGAATGCCAACCCGCTAAAGGTTGCTCGGATGCGCGCACTCGGTGCAGAGGTGCGTCAGACAGGAGACAATTTCGATTCGGCGAAAGAAGCGGCCAAGCAATTCTGTGCCAATACGGGAGCACGCTTCGTGGAAGACGGCCTGGATGTGGCCATCTCTGAAGGTGCCGGCACGATCGCAGTCGAAATGGCACGCAACGCCCGCTTTGAGCGAGTGTTGGTGCCGCTTGGCAATGGGGCATTGCTTGGTGGCGTGGCGAGATGGATGAAGGCAACGAGACCCGACATCGAGATCGTGGGCGTGTGCAGCTCGGGAGCGGACTCGATGCATGCCTCGTGGCACGAACGCAAGGTGGTCAACCGACCGTCGATCTCGACGATCGCAGACGGCATTGGTGTGCGCACACCGATCGCCGAAGCGCTTGATGACATGAGGGGGATTGTCGACGACGTGATCCTGGTATCGGACGAGTCGATTATTGATTCGATGCGCCTCGCATTTGAACACGCTGGTTTGGTGACCGAGCCTGCAGGAATGGCGGGAGTCGCCGCACTTCTCGAACATGCTTCACTACGTGGAACGGATACTGCAACGATCGTGTGTGGCAGCAACATCACCCACGAACAAGCGCAGAAGTGGTTGTTCGACAACTAACCTGCAACCCGTGCATGTAGGAATCGTCGGTGCAACGGGAATGGTGGGCACGGTGATGCGCCGCCTACTGGTCGAGCGCAAATATCCCGTCGAGACCCTTCGATTCTTCGCTTCTGCTCGCTCTGCTGGACAGAAGATGGAATGGAACGGCCGCGAGATCACTGTGGAGGACGCGGCAACGGCAGATCCGAGTGGTCTCGATGTCGTGCTGTTTTCTGCCGGTGCTACCACGTCGCGGAACCTGGCGGAGAAGTTCGCTAACGCCGGCGCGATGGTGATCGACAACTCGTCTGCCTGGCGAATGAACCCCGAGGTGCCGCTCATCGTGGCTGAAGTGAATCCCGAGGATGTGAAGGCGGCAAAGAAGCGGATCATCGCCAACCCGAATTGCACGACGATGGCAGCGATGCCGGTGTTGAAGCCGC
>JAFMFC010000086.1 GCA_017856375.1 Ilumatobacteraceae bacterium
CGATCACGGGTATGGCGATGATCAAGGCGAAAGCTGCACCCATGTATTGCGTGCTCGTACCACGCAGAAGTGGCATGTCCTTCCCTCGTGCTCGTTGCACGAGTGTGCCTGCCGACATTCCGAGCACAGACAACACCATCGCCACGAGCGCGCCCGTGGTCACCGACTTCGAGCCGTCCTCCAACTTTTCAATGACCACCGCAACCACACCGAACATGCCGAGCAACACACCGAGCCATTGACTCGGGCGCAGCTGCTCTCGTAACAGCACTCGACCAAAGACCGCGGTGACCACCGGATGCAGCCCCGCAATCAGTGCACCAAGGCCAGAGGGCAATCCACGATCGATCGCAATGAAGACACCGCCCAGGTACACCGCATGCATGCACACTCCCACCACCGCCGCGACACGTACTTGCGGCATTGCGATTTTCGGTGCACCGGTTGCTCGTGCAAGTACAGCGAGGATCACCGCTGCGATCGACATACGAATTGCGAGAAACGTCAGTGGCGAGGCGTCATTCGTGGCGTAGCGCGCCACCACGAAACCCGTGCTCCACAGGGCGACAAACAGCCACGGAGAAAGACGCTCGAAACGCTGCACAGGAGCGAAAATCGCCTACTCGGCGAGGAATGAGACGTAGATGCACTTCAGTAGGGAGTTCCACTCTTCCAACTTTCTCGCCCCCATAGTGGAGTCGAGGTCGCGGAACACGCGTCCAAAAGGGAGTGCCTGCACCATCACGGCGAGTTCGCGGGCTTCAACATCATTTTTCACCACACCACGTTCCTGAAGGCCGCGGAAGCTCTCGGTGAGAGCGCCATTGAATCGCATCTGAGCCTTGCCCAACTCTTCCCACAGATCGGGACGATGACGTGCAGCGGCCATCACCATCGCGCGGTTCCAACGAATCGCATCTTCCTGTGCGGTGACAGAGGCAATGATCTGCGGGATGATTGACCTGAATTCGGCTGGTGTCGAAATCTGCTCAAGTGCATCGATGATCGCATCAACGTTTGCCGTCACTTGACGCGAGAAGATCTCGAGACACGCCTTGGCGATCAGTCCGTCTCGACTTCCAAAGTGCAGGTAAAGCGAGCTCTTCGACACACCCGTGCGATCGATGAGGTCCTCGATGCGAAATCCACCTTCACCGTGCTCGAGCAACAGTTCCATCGTCACATCGACGATCTCATTCAGGTTCGGCCGGCGACGCTTTGCTCGCTGACGCTCAGGAGCAACGATCTTTGGATTTACGCGCTTTCGGGGACCGGCCATTTCCCCACTCTATTGATCGCGGTCTTGGGTATTGAGGTGACGGGAGATCTTGGTGAAAGCAGAGCCGATTGCCTTGGCCTCCGACTCAGTCAACAAGTCGATCATCTGTCGACGAACGCTCCCCACGTGGTGAGGGGCTGCCTTCTTGAGCAGCGTAAATCCCTTGGGAGTCAATTGCGCAATTGCCGATCGCGCATCTTCCTTGCTCTGGGTGCGCGCCACCAACTTGGCCTTCACTACTCCCTGCATACGTCGTGTGAGTCCACTTCTCGAGAGACGAAGCGTGTCGGCGAGATCACACATCCTCAGCCGATGGTCGGGTGCCTCTGAAAGCATTACGAGCAATTGATAGTCGCCAAAGTCGAGGCCAAACTTTTGGAGGTCTTTTTCGATCGTCCGGATCAAGTCTCCCGACGTGGTGATGAACGAACGCCACGCCAGCATCTCCGTCTCATTCAGCCATTTCGGGCTACCCATGAACTCCATGATACGGGGCTTTTGGAGATAGTTGCGTACGCAACGAATATCTCCTATAGTTGCGCACGCAACAATCCATGGCGCCAGCAGGCGCCGAAACTCAAGGAGTCAGTACATGGAAGCAGTCATGCTCATCGGGCGAATCTTGTTCGCCTTCATGGTCGTGTCAGGTGGCATCAATCACCTCACCAAGGCCGAAGCAATGGCGGGTTATGCCGCATACAAGAAGGTTCCGTCGCCGAAGTTGGCCAACTTCGTCTCGGGTGTCCTGCTGCTCGCAGGCGGTCTCTCGATCGTTCTCGGCATCTACGCCGATCTCGGCGCAGTGGTGATCGCTGCTCTACTCGTGTTGATGGCGCTCAAGATGCACGACTTCTGGGCTCAGACCGATGCTCAGGCCAAGCAGATGGAGACCATCGCGTTCTGGAAGAACGTCTCGATGGCCGGTGGCGCGTTGTTCATTTTCGCCTCTACAGCAAGTGGCCAGGAGATCGGCTGGACGCTCACCAAGAGCCTCTTCTAAATCTTCTCCCCTCGGGGGCTGACGGGTTCGTCCCGTCAGCCCCCTTTTTCATGTCAAAGTTGATGACGTGCAGGTGTTGTTCGTGGCAATCGCGGGAGCTATCGGCGCACTGTGCCGATGGCAATTGGGGTCGCTCTTCCCGACCAAAGGATTCCCTTGGGCAACCCTCGGCATCAACCTCAGTGGCACTTTCGCGCTCGCATTCGTGCTTTCCGGGCCCTTAATGTCTCGCCTGAACGAAACTTCACTTATCGCAATCACCATCGGTCTGCTCGGCAGCTACACCACGTTTTCCACATTCGGCCAGGAAACATTCACGCTGCTACGCACTGATCGAGTTTCGCTGGCCGTCACCTACGCCCTCGTTTCACTTGTCGGTGGTGTGATGTTTGCTGCGCTCGGCTATCTCGCCGGCAAACAACTGAGCTGACGCTCGTCGTACTACTTTTGCCAGAGTGCCTTTAGCCCGACGATCGGATACCGACCCTCGATCACTCGGGCGGAATTTCCGGCACGTGTGGCTGTCGGTGCTCGTGTCGAGCAGCGGCGACGGCATGTTTGTCACTGCCTTTCCCCTTCTTGCTGCGCTGCTGACGAAAGACCCGGTGCTCATCGCCGGAGTCACCATATCCACTCGACTTCCTTGGCTGCTCTTCTCGCTGCCCACGGGTGCCATTGCAGACCGCATGAATCGCCGGCGGCTGATGATCGGCGCCGACCTCGTTCGCCTCGTCATCGTGGGGCTCCTCGGCGCATCGATCCTTCTTGATGTCGTGAACATCTGGATGCTGTATCTCTCCGCTTTCGCACTCGGCGTGTGCGAAACACTGCACGTCAACGCAGCCCAGGCATTACTTCCGTCGCTCGTTGAGGAACAACACCTCCTCACGGCCAATGCGCGCTTTTCCACCGCCCAGATCGTCTCCACACAATTCATTGGGCCGCCCGCGGGCGTGGCGCTCTTCACCGCAGGCCACTCCTTGCCGTTTCTCGTCGATTCCGCAACGTTCGGTCTCTCCGCGGCACTCGTCGCCCGCATCCCTCACCGACCTGTCACGGAGAAGCCCACGTCTCGATTCCGCGACGACATCGTGGAGGGACTGCGCTTCATGCGCGACTCCAAAGCTCTACGCAGGTTGACGGAGATCGTGGCCGTCATCAATTTCTTCTACTTCGCTGCCGCCTCACTGTTCGTGCTCTATGTGGAGGAGTTACTCAACAGTGGCGAAATCGTCTTCACCGCACTCTCTGTGGGAGCCGCTCTCGGCACCGTCACCAGCAGGTTCTTCGTCGACGCCACCACTCGCCGGTTCGGATTCACTCGCACAATCACCATCTCCATGTGGCTGTGGGGTATCGCCACCGTGGGTCTCGCATTCGCCATTCATCCAATCTTTGCCATCTCGATGAACGCGTTGCTCGGTTTCGGTACGGGACTCTGGATCGCCGTCAACTCCACATTGCGCCAACAGTTCACGCCGGATCGATTGCTCGGTCGAATGAACGCTGCATTCCGGATGATCTCGTGGGGTGTGGTGCCGTTTGGAGCGCTCTTCGGGGGCCTACTCGCGCGAATCTTTGACGTTCGTGCACCGTTCATCATGGCCGCAGTCGCAACGATGGCCTCTGCGATCTTCGCACGGCGCCTGCTTCGTCCCGTCGAGGAATTGATCAGCGACAAAACTTCACAGTGACGGAGTTCGCAACGGCGAACCTGCTTGACTGAATTAGTGCCCCTCTTCAAGCCGCTCACACCGTTGCGCCGCTCGATCATGCTCTCCACATGGGGTCTGTTTGCCGGCCTGAGTTTCGTGATGCTTTCGGGAGGCATCTTCAGCACGCTGCTCGGTGTGCGCGCCGAACTTGAAGAGCTACCGACAATCCTCAGCGGCTCGCTCGGCACCTCGTACTACGCGGGCTTCCTCCTGGGTTCGTGGTACACCTTGCGCGCTTTGTCCCAGGTCGGCCACATCCGTGCCTATGCCGCATTGGCTGCGCTCACCGCTTCGGCGGTGATCGTTGCGGGACTCACCGATCAACCTGTCGTATGGATCGCGATGCGATTGATCACCGGTTTCTGCTTCGCGGGTATCTACGTGGTTGCTGAATCCTGGTTGCACGGATTGGCCAGCAACACCTTCAGAGGTCGATTGCTTGCGGTGTATTCCGGACTCGTCGTCGGTCTCTATGGCATCGGTCAATTACTCGTGTTCAGTTTCGATGCGCGTTCGATCACTGGCTTTGCCATTTCTGCAGTCGTCATGTCACTCGCCGTGATTCCCGTTGCGATGTCGGAACAGGCAACCACGCCGCAAGCCGAGACGGTCTCTCCGATGTCGATGAAGGAACTGGCCCGCACCGTCCCCACCGGGATGGGCACGATGGTGCTCGTTGGCCTTGCGCACGGCGGCATGCTCGGCCTTGCTGCCATCTATGCCACTCGAGAAGGTTTGAGTATTGGCCGCGTCGGAGTGTTCCTCGCCGCAATCCAAATTGGCGGCATGGTGATGAGTTGGCCGATTTCTGCGGCATCGGATCAGATCGACCGACGCGTGATTGGAGTGGTGGCATGCCTTGGCACCATGGGCTCTGCCGCGTTGTTGTTCTCGCAACCGGTGACAAGTTGGACAACGATGGCAATCGTTCTCGTGATGGGTGGCTTCAGTGCACCGCTTTATGCCGTCGCCGGTTCGTATACCAACGACTGGATCTCCGAGGAGCATCTCAATGCGGTCGCGTCCAAATTGGTGACGTTGTATGGGTTTGGTGCGATGATCGGGCCTATCGTCGCTGCATTGTTCATGGACGCGTTCGGCTCAGACGGGTTTGTGTGGTCGATCATCGTGCTGCATGGCGTGATCGTGCTCTTCCTCGTCTATCGCATCCGAGCTTGGCATGCCCCATTGATGACGAAGTCGTGGACCGAGGTGTCGGTACCCGCCCGTGCATTCTTCATTCCTGCCACCATCGTCTCGGTGGGAATTCGCAGGCGCCGAAACAACGACTAGTTCGTCGGAACGGGACCGAGCAGGTCCCAACGATTTCCCGAGAGATCCTCGAAAATCGCCACGCGCCCATAAAGCTCATTTCTCGGCTGTGTAACGAAGCGAACTCCCGCCTTGACCATTCGCGAGTGTTGAGCTTCGAAGTCGTCGACGCGGAGAAAGAACGCCACTCGACTTCCCAACTGACTCCCGAGTCGTGAGCGATCCTCATCGTTTTTTATCTCGAAGATCACGATGCTCGTCTCTCCCCCGGGAGGAGCCACCACCACCCAGCGCCGCGGTTTGCCGAATTCGTCCACACCGGCCTCGTCCTGCAGCAATTCGAATCCCAACGCATCAACAAAGAACCGAATTCCTTCGTCATATGACGAAACCAACAGCGCGGCCCGCTCCAAATGCATGGCTAGCGCTTCGATC
>JAFMFC010000087.1 GCA_017856375.1 Ilumatobacteraceae bacterium
TGAGGGGCTGGCGCTCGAAAGGGCGTGGGGGTTCAAGTCCCCCCTTCGACACCATTGCTAGCGTCGTGAAGTGATGAGTTTCTCCACGACCGAAGTTGCGGAAATTCAGAAACGTACCCTTCGCGTACTCGTCTTCGGTCAGGTGGCGGGATCTGCGGCGCTCGCGGCAGCGGTCACTGTGGGTGCTTTCGTGGTCCAGGAGATCCTCGGGCAGAAGACACCCTGGGGAGGAATGGCCAGCGCCACGGTCACCATGGGCACGGCGATCATGGCGCAAGTACTTGCTCGAAGAATGAGCGGAAGTGGCCGCCGTTCCGGCCTCGTCCTCGGTTATTCGCTAGCCATCTCGGGCGGCCTCGTGGCGGGGTGGGGTGTGGAGCGCCAATCTCTCACGATGTTCTTGGTTGGATTGTTCTTTTTCGGTAATGGGCAAGCTGCAAATCTTCTTTCCCGTTACGCGGCTACTGACTTGGCTTTGCCCGCTGAACGTGGAAGAGCTATGAGCCGAATTCTGTTCGCTTCCACCTTCGGTGCGGTGTTTGGTCCGTTGTTAATCCAGCCAGCTCAAGAGTTGGGTGTGGCGCTGTTTGGATGGCGCCAATACACCGGTCCGTGGGTCTTCGCGGGTTTGTTTTTTCTCACCTCTTTGATCAACGCGTTGATGCGTTTGCGTCCTGACCCCCTGATGGTTCAGCGTGAAATGACCGGTTCACCCATCGGAGAGTTTCCCAAGGCAGGATTTCGCGAAATGCTGGTGGTCCTCGGAAAGTCGCGCCTAGCTCAGCTTGCTTTCGGCAGTATGGCCATCTCGCAAGCGACGATGGTGGCGGTGATGACCATGACTCCCGTACATCTGAAGGAACATGGATACGAATCGCTGAGTCAGTTCGTCATTTCTTTGCACATAGCGGGAATGTTCGCCTTCAGCCCGTTGGTGGGGAAGTTCAGTGATCGCAAGGGCCGTCTGGCAACGATCGTGACGGGGGCATGTCTGACCATCGGTGCCACGACCTTGGCGGCGTTGTCCGGCGAATCGGCGGCACTGCTTTTTCCGTCCTTGTGGCTGCTCGGGATCGGGTGGAGTTTTGGATTGATCGGAGGATCAAGCTTGCTAGTTGACGCGATTCCCACTGATCTGCGCATTCGTACGCAGGGCGCAGCCGATCTCTTGATGAGCGGCTGTGGCGCACTGGCAGGTTTCTCGAGCGGCTTCATCCGCTCTGCGGTTGGATATCACGTGTTGTCCCTTTTCTCGCTTGGCTTTGCCGCCGTCCTCCTGGCGTGGACGATGTGGAGGATGGCGGTAGGCGACTAGAGACAGATGTCTTGTGGCCTAACCGGGACGCGATCGATGTCCTTGCCAATGGCATCGCGAATGGCGGCAACGATTGCCGGCGTCACAGAAATGCAGGGTGGCTCACCGATACCCTTCGCGCCAAGCGGCGCCATCGGCTCTGGTTCTTCGATGAATCGGGCCTCCACGACCGGTGCGTCCAAGGCAGTGGGCAACAGATAGTCAGTGAAACTTGGGTTGCGCACGCGGCCGTTGTCGATGACGATCTCCTCCATCACTGCTAGTCCGAGACCTTGGGCTATTCCACCCTCGATCTGGCCGATTGCCGAAAGGGGATTGAGGACACGTCCAACATCTTGTGCTGTTGCAATCTGTACGACTTTGACCAATCCAAGTTCCGGGTCTACGTCGACGACAGCCCGGTGTGCGACGAACGCGAAGGCAACATGGCAGTTGCCCTGGCCGTTTTCGTCCAAATCGGTCGTTGGACGATGATGATGTTCGAAGGTGTGGCTGAGCGAGACACCCGCACTTGCCTCACGTACTGGAACGCGCAGGGTTCCCATCGTGTCCACGACGTCGGTGTCGACAATGGCAAGTCGAATGGGATCGACATGGTGCTCCTTGCCGACCTTTTCAAAGAGCATTTCCCGCACCATTCGACATGCACCATCTAGGGCACCGCCGCTCATCCAAGTTTGGCGGGACGCAGAAGTGGAGCCGGCACTGCCGATTCGTGTGTCGATTTGTTCGAGTTCGACTTGGTCCACGCCGAGGATGCTTGTTGCGATCTGGATTGCCAGCGTGACGAACCCTTGACCGACTTCTGACGTGGCGAATTTGAGGTGAGCCACGCCGTCCTGCAACGTGCAACGAGCCGTGCTGTAGTCGTCGAAGCCCTCGCTGTACATCAGGTTCTTCATGGATACACCCCAACCGACTCCACGGCGAATGTTGCTACTCGTCGCGGTGCGGCCCGAGCCGCCTGGAAGAAGTAGTGGATCGTCTGATGTGACGGCCTCAGGCATGGGGATAGCCGCGGTTTCCTGGATACAACGAGTGACTGGCGCCACGGAATCCATCGGTTGACCCGTGATCAACAAATCCCCCTTGGACATCGCGTTGCGTATTCGGATTTCGACTGGATCGAGTTGGCATGCCACGGCCAGCTTGTCCATTTGGCTTTCGTGGGCGAAGCAGGCTTGGACGACGCCAAATCCACGCATCGCTCCGCACGGAGGATTGTTGGTTCTCACGGCAAATCCGTCGACTGTGGCGTTTTCACACACGTACGGTCCCTGTGTGTGGGTGATCGCATTGATCAGCACCGCGGGAGAGGTGCTGGTGTAAGCGCCTCCATCAAGGAGCATGCGCGCTTCGATACGTTGAATTCGCCCATCCTTGGTGGCGTGATGACGCATCCAGATCTTCGCTGGATGGCGATGCACATGGCCGAAGAAGCTCTCTTCGCGGCTGTATTGCATCTTGACGGGTCGACCCGTGCGCAGTGCCAGCAGACAACTGTGCACCTGCAGGCTGATGTCCTCTCGCGCGCCGAACGCGCCGCCAACCCCTCCGAGGACGAGTTGGACATCGTCTTCCGGGAGTCCTAGACAATCGGCGATCTGTTTGCGGTCTTCGTGCAACCATTGCGTTGCGATGTGTAGCTCGACGGATCGCCCATCGTGTCCGGGGATGGCCAACGCCGCCTCGAGACCGAGGAAGGCCTGGTCTTGCATCCCGATGTCGTAGGTGCCCTCGACTTGGACTTCTCCCTGAATCGACTGATCGCCGCGCACGATTCGTTGGTGGCGGAAAACATTGCCATCGGGATGGATCGGCGGGACTGATTGGTCGAGGCAACGTTCCGGATCGACGAGAGGATCGAGGACTTCATATTCGACGCGGATTGCTTCGAGAGCGCGCTTGCAGGTCTCCGGGTGGTCGGCTGCAACTGCGGCGACGGGTTCACCCATGTAGCGAACGACATCACGGGCAAACACGGGCTGGTCGCTGGAAATGAGGCCGTAAGTCAATTTCCCGGGCACGTCGTCGGCCACAAGGACGCAGGAAACGCCATTGATCTTCAATGCTGCAGAAATGTCGATCGAAAGGATTCGTGCATGGGGGTGGGGCGAGCGGAGCGTTGCTCCCCACAACATGTTGGTGGCGAACTCGTCGGACGAGAAGTGAAATTCACCACGGACCTTTGCCGTGCCGTCCGGTCGAAGAACGCTGGTGCCGAGAATGTTTCGAGTGGCGGTGATCGTCGTGCTCATCGGTTCACTCCGCGTACCTCGATGGCTTGCTGCACTGCGTCGAAAATCCGTCCGTAGCCCGTGCAGCGACAGATGTTTCCAGAGATGGATTCCTTGATCTTCGATTCGCTGGGTTGCGGATCGTTGTCGAGGAGGTGGGTGATGGCGACGATCAAACCGGGCGTGCAGAATCCGCATTGGACAGCGCCCTTGTCAACAAATGCTCGCTGCACGTCGTTGAGCTCGCCCTCTGGCGCGAGGCCTTCGACGGTCACGATCTCGGCGCCCTGGGCGGTGGCAGCGAGCACCAGGCAGGAGCACACTGCTTCGCCATCCATGAGCACGGTGCAGCTACCGCATTCACCTTGCTCGCATGCGCCTTTGGTGCCGTAGAACCCGAGACGTTCACGCAATACGTACAGCAGGCTCTCGCCAATCCACGAATCGCGAACCTCGTGACGCGCCCCATTCACCTTCAACGCATAGTGCTCAGACGACATTGAATGCCCTTTCTGCGAATCTCTTTGCCAAAATCGTTACGGCATGACGGCGGTAGTCGGCCGTTGAGCGGTGATCGGTTATGGGGCGCGCGGCAGATGCGGCGAGCTCCTTGAATCGATCGAGTTCGTGGCTGGTTATCGGCGTCGCTTTGGCCAAGACTCCATCGAGGTACGTCTCGGCCTCAGTGCAACGCACGATCGTGGGCGCCACGGCACCCAGTGCGAGGCGCACGCTATTCGAGGATTCGTCATGAACGAAACAGGCCGACGCAATGGCGATCACCATGGCGTTGCGAACACCAACCTTGGCGTAACCCTGGAATCCAACCGTCATTGGAATAGTGACACCGGTAATGAGTTCATCCGAACGAGCAACGTTCTTCTTCACGCCGGTCATGAACTGAGAGAATGGGACTCGGCGTTCACCACTAAGCGAACGAAGATGCACTTCGGCATCGAGCGCAGCGAGAACCGGGAGTCCGTCGCCAGCGGGAGAGCAGGTGCCGAGGTTCCCGCCAAGAGTTCCCGCGGCTCTGATCTGCGGTGAGCCCACGGTGCGAGCGGCCTGGGCGAGTGCAGGAAACATCATGGCGAGTTCGCCTTCCTCCATCACCTTGTAGGGAAGTCCAGAGCCAATGAAAATGCTGCCGTCGTCGTTGCGGTGCCAGGAACGAAGCTCGCGCACCTGCCGGAGCGAGACGACATCGCCCGGTTTGTGGCGCCCGAAATTGACCTCCACCATCATGTCGGTGCCGCCTGCCACCAATCGTGGTTCGGGGAGCTCGGCCAGGGCGTGTAGGGCCTCGTCGATACTCTGCGCGTTGACGACGGTCACAGGGAACCATCCCACTCGGAAAAGGTGTCGATCATCGCGCGCACGTCACCCAAGGGATACAGGATCGGACACGTTGCGCCATTTTCGAGATACGTGCGTACCGCTCTTCGTGCCTCGGCAGGTGTGCCGGAGGCAGTGAGCATTTGCACGATCTCGTCAGGGACGAGTTTGGAGGCTTTTTCCACTTGCTCGTGTGTTGCCGGCCATGTGAGCACTTCGCCCACCTTGTCGAGCAGGCTTTGCGGAACTCCCGATGCCTTCATGATGTGCGGTTGCTGACCCAAATACTGCGTGACCATCATCCGAGCCATGTCAAGTGCCACTTGCCGATCTTCGTGGACGCTGCAGACCACCAACTGCGGCCGGTCGATAGATGCGATTTTCCGACCTGCCTTCGTTGCTCCTTTCTCAAGGGCTTCTATCGCCTGAGCGTTGTAGTCGGGCGAAACGAGGTAGTTGAGTACGACACCATCAGCAATCTCGCCGGTCAGCTCCATCA
>JAFMFC010000088.1 GCA_017856375.1 Ilumatobacteraceae bacterium
CACCATCCCGAGAGTGGGTGATGGTCTTTTCAACCTCGGTTCCACGGTGACGATGACGATCGCCGATGCAGCACGACGAGTCCAGGAGCGAGCCGGTCATGTCCTTGGCAAGGAACCCTCGCTCACTATTCCGACGGGTCCGAGTGAGGACACTCCGGAGCTGGATTACGACTCAACCAAGATTCGCTCGACCGGACTCGCCCTGACTGACGACCTCGACACCGAAATCGACGCGTTGCTTCGCTACTGCGCAGAGACCTTCGCATGACCACATCTCCACTCGTCTCCGTGGTGATTCCCACGTACAACCACGCCCACTTCTTGCGGTCCTCGCTCGGCTCAGTCGTCAACCAGACATTTGGCGACTGGGAAGTGGTTGTCGTGAACAACTACTCGACCGACGACACGGAATCGGTGGTCCAGTCGTTCAACGATGAGCGAATCACGCTCGTCAACTTTCTCAACCATGGAGTGATCGCAGCCGGGCGCAACGAGGGCATTCGTTTGAGTCGTGGTGAGTTCGTTGCATTCCTCGACTCGGACGACGAATGGCAGCCGGAAAAGTTGGAAAAATGCATCCACGCACTTCGCGCCGGCGCAGATCTCGTATGCCATGCGGAGAGGTGGGTCGGAGGAGATCGCCCTGAACGCGTGGTGCAATACGGACCGGCGGAAAAGTCGTCGTGGCGAGGTCTGCTGCTCGACCAGAATCGGGTGTCCACTTCCGCAACGGTGGTTCGCCGGTCATGTCTCGAGCGAGCGGGTCTGTTCGACGAGTCGGCTGAGTTCATCACCGCTGAGGACTACGAAATGTGGATGAAACTCGCGCGACTCGGATGCACATTCCAGTTTCTTCCCGATGTTCTCGGCGAGTACCGACGACACGAGGGAAATGCCAGCGGTTCGATACTTCGCCATCTGGCTGCCGAACAGGCCGTGGTGCAGAAACATCTTGCCCTCGATGACACGATTTCTCGGTGGCAACGACGGGCCCGATTGGCCAAGTGTCTGTACACGGCTGGTCGCGGGTTCCAGGCAAGCGGCAAGCGCCTCAAGGCCGCTTCAATGCTCGCGCGTGCGGCCGTCGGCAATCCGTTGCACCTCCGCACCTATGCCGCACTCGGTTTGCTGCTCGTGCCGGGACGTCATTCGTGATGGACCTACTCGCTGCCTACCGCCCATCGGCCATCTCGTACTTCGCCTTCGCCCGGCACGCCATGGTGGAAGCACTTCGACAATCGGGCATCGGCAACGGCGACCGTGTCGCGCTTCCCGGATTCATCTGTCGCGATGTGCTCGCCTCGATCCATGTCCTGGGGGCTCTGCCGGTCTTTTACGAAGTAGATGAATCACTCCGTGCAACGACCCTCAATGATCTTCCGCAGGTAAGGGCAATCATTGCGGTCGACTACTTCGGTTTTCCACAAGACCTCGCACCCTTTCGCGAATACTGCTCGAGAACGAGCGCCAAACTGATCGAGGACAACGCCCATGGTCTGTTCAGTCGCGACGATCGCGGTCAGCTGCTCGGGAGCCGCGGCGACTTCGGCATTCTCAGCCTGCGCAAGACATTCCACGTCGCAACGGGAGCAGCACTACTCGCTCGAGAGAGTGCAGGAATTGACATGCCTTGCGTCGAGCGGAGCGAGGGGGCCCATGCGCTTCGTTTCACGCTTTCTCGATTCGAACGACGCACGGGAATTCCCACTCTTGCCGGCATGCGGGCAGCGATCCGCCTTGCACGACGTCTCTCCGGACGAGCTGAGATCGACCCAAATTCTTCGGACGACGAGACGATGTTGCCTCGATTCATCGCCATTGGATGTCGGTCTCTTGCGACGTTGAACGACCAGGATCCCGCAACGGAGATTGCCCGGCGTCGAACACTCTTTGACAAAGTCGTGAGTGACCTCAGAGAAGTCCCCAACGTACGCCTGCTGCATGATCGCCTCGATTCTCAGACGGTTCCGTACGGCGTTCCGTTTCGGATCGAGCCTGAGCAGCAAGAGACCCTGCGCGCCCTGGAGCGGCGACATCATGTAGTGGTGATGCAGTGGCCAGCACTTCCCTCTGCACTCGCCGCTTCGGCGCCAGTTCATTACCGAAACGTGTGGTTGGTGAACTTCCTGTGAGTATTCCTGCTTGGACGCTGGTCGAATCGCCCGACCGTTGGGCGGAGTTGATGGGCAAACTTCGCGATGCCCCCGCATTCCAGTGCTGGGGCTGGGGCGAGTTTCAGCGCCGAGGTGGATGGAAGCCACTCCGACTCGCTCGCCTCGAAGCACAGCACATCTCGTTGGCCCAGGTGCTCTGCCGAAGGATGCCCGGAGGAATCGAATTCGCCTGGGTTCCCGGCGGACCCGTGTCTTCCCGTGGAGCCGGCCTTGCCGATGACATGCGGACATTGCATCACGCAGTCGAAGAGGTGGTCGGTCGTTGTTATCTGCGATGCAATGTGATGACGCCCGCGATCAAGACGGATTTCTTCACCACCAACTCGTTCATGGTTCGAGCCCGCCGCCCGGTCAATAGCCGCTATTCGGTCTTCTTGCAGACGAATGACGAAGAAGAGTCCTGGCTGAAGAACATGAGCAAGAAGCACCGCTACTACGTTCGTCTGGCATTGCGCCATGGGATCACCTGGACGATCGACAATGGCGACCGCAACCTCGATGACTTGGCCGGACTACTCAAGCAGATGGTCAACGAAAAGAACATTTCGATTCCCGTTTATTCCAGTGAGCAACTCCGTCAGATGCGCCACGAGTTGGGTGATGGAGTACTCACCATCATCGGTCGACTGGATGTTCAACCCGTCACCGGTGCTCTCGTCGTCATTCATGGTGATCGCGCCCACTACCTAGCTGCCGCCACCACGGAGCGGGGACGCGAGATGAGTGCCGCCTACGGCATGCTCTTCGAGCTCCGCAAGAGTCTGCGCGAACGCGGCGTCCAACTCTTCGATCTCGGTGGTATCGCACCACACGACAAGGCGGCGTCCGGCGTCGATCACTTCAAACTCGGTTTCGGTGGCGAAACCGTGGAGTACCTCGGTGAGTGGGACGCGGGATCTCGCTTTTCTCGGGCACTCGGCAACTCTGCCGTGACACGAATGATTCGCAGTGCCGCCACTGGACGCGCCGAGCCAAGAGGTCTTCCAAATTCCGAGTGGTCGGAGTGGGCTGGCTCTCCCGAGGAATGGGATGAGCATCTTCGTTCACTGCCCGGCTGGTCGGTGTATCAGAGTTATCGATGGGGTGAGCACCGCAAGCGTTTCGGTTGGACACCCATTCGCTTGGTAGCAAGACGAAACGACCGAGTAGTGGCGATGATTCAAGTACAGACCCGGCGTTACTTGTCCGTGATCGGCCTCGCATGGAGCCCGGGTGGCCCTGTCGGCGATGTTTCGGTTTGTGGAGCACCCATGCGCAATGCAATCGCCTCTTCAACCGGTGCTCGATATCTCGTATACCGACTCAATGTCATGCGCGCATATGGAGATGCCGAAGCAGCGTCGATGGCAAAACATGGATGGACCAACAGTCAGGAAACGATCCTCAGTGGGCTCAGTCTCTTGTACGACCTCACCGGCAATGACGAAGCCCGAGAAGCACAGCTCACCAAGAACTGGCGGCACAACCTTCGGCGCAGCTTCAAGCGGGAAATCACCGCCTATCACTGGGTCGATCCAAATCCTGCCGAAATGAAGATCGTGTACGACCAGATGCACTCGTACAAGGGAATTGAGCATCTCGCTCAACAGAATTCGCTCGAGTCGATCACCTCATTGATCACCCAATTCGGCAATGACTGCATCGTTGTTCGCTGTGACGACAACGAAGGCAACATCATCGCGCTGCGCGGTGCACTCGTCATCGGCAATCAGGCTTGGGACACGTTCGCTGCGGCAACACCCGAAGGGCGAAAAACTTACGCTTCCTACAAGGCGTTCTGGGAGCTGATGCGTCTGTGCAAGGAACGTGGCGTCGTCACTTACGACATGGGAGGCGCAGACCCCATTAACAACCGTGGCGTTTACGACTTCAAGCAAGGTACAGGTGCCGACGTCGTACGCTTCCTTGGCGAATGGGAGTACTCACAACCGCGGCTGCTCGGCTTGATCGCAGGCCGCCGCATCGCTGCGCGAATGGGTTGATCTGATGACGTACTACGCCGAGGCACTCCTTCTTGGATTACTCGCGTTCGTCCTGATCTTGCCCTGGTTCCCGAACAGGAATGTTCTCGGTGGTCTTACCGTTCTTTGGGTACTCGGTGTTTCGCTCATCTATTGGCGATACGGCAGCGACGGTCAACTGGAGTTCTACTCCAACGATCAACAACTACACGTGTATCTGATGGGCAAGCTTGAGTGGGGTGGACGACCACTTGGGGTGCGCGACTTGATAGATCGTCGTTATCTATACGTCGGCCCGGCGTATCTGCTTACTCTGGCGGGATTCAGTGCAGCAATCGCACTGAAGTTCGTGTCCTTCATGTGCTTCGTCGTGAATGCCATCGTCGTTACTCGACACCTCGGCACGCTCGTCCCTCGGATCAAACCCCTCTACCTCTGGCTGGCGACGGGACCAATTGTGTTCTTCTTTTCCCTTCTTGCACTCCGGGAAACCATGCTGCTCCTTGCGCTCACGACATTGCTCATCGGGATCAACCCATCGCTTCGCCTTCTCAGCTTCGCGACCATCGGCCTTCTCCGACCACACCTCGCAGTAGCCGTGGTGATGGCGATTGTCACGGTCTTCTTAGTGCAACGAATTCGCAAGAGTCTCTATTTCTTTCGAATTGCACTTCTCATGATCGGATCAGCATTGGTCGGCGTCTTTCTCTACTCTCTTGCCTACTCAGTAGACAACGAAGCTGAAATCACACTCGCCCGATCCTTAATCGACAAAGATAAGACTTACCTAGTTCTTTCCAACTTCGTTGGATTGCAATTCCTCAATGCTGATTTTGTAGCGATTGAACGATCCCTGGGCGATCTACTTCTTCCACGACTCCTCTTCGCGGAGACGGTGGTGGTGCCACTGCTCTTCACTATTGCTTTGTTCGTTCCCAAAGATTCGATTGACCGACTAAAGATGCTGATCGTCGCAATCTTCAGCTATTACATCGGCATCATCGCGGGAAGTGACTTCACCTCGTTCCGCCAGAATCTTCCGTTCGTGAGCGTGATGGCCATCGTGATCATCCAGACCTTTCGCCGATCCGAGACAGCAGTGCGTCAAGTCCAAGAGACCCAAATCGCCTGAATCTCAAGCCCGTAATTAGGTAGCCGCTACCCCTAACCTGAA
>JAFMFC010000089.1 GCA_017856375.1 Ilumatobacteraceae bacterium
GTTTCCGCTGTTCTTTGCCGATGCAGGGCTGTCTGTTGCGCGCATTGGTGTACTTGCCGCGTTGTATCCCGCGGTGTGGGGTCTCGGGCAGATGATTACGGGAGGTCTCTCGGACAAGATCGGGCGGAAGCCGTTGATCAGCAGTGGAATGCTCCTGCAAGGGGTGGCCATCGCGTTGATCGCCGCATTCGACTCGTTTTCGGGCTGGGCATTCGCCGCGGTGCTGCTGGGTGCGGGAACGGCGATGGTGTATCCCACCTTGCTCGCGGCAATCGGTGACGTGGCGCATCCGTCGTGGCGAGCACGTTCCGTTGGTGTCTATCGGCTGTGGCGAGATGGTGGCTTTGCGGTGGGAGCGTTGATGGCGGGCGTAATTGCCGATCTGGTGAGTGTTCGGGCGGCGATTCTCGCTGTTGCGGCACTCACCGCATTGTCCGGACTCTTCGTCATCGCGCGAATGTACGAGACACTGCGCCCAGCCAACACCTGAAACGCAAACGGCGCGCCACCCGCCAAAGCGAGTGACGCGCCGAAGTGCGTGTGACGTTGTTTAGACGTCGAACCGATCGAGGTTCATCACCTTGGTCCACGCCTTGACGAAGTCGCGAACGAACTTGTCCTTAGCGTCGTCCTGGGCGTACACCTCGGCGAGGGCTCGCAGCTGCGAGTTCGAACCGAAGATCAAGTCGTTACGGGTGCCCTTCCACTTGACGTCACCGGTCTTGCGGTCGCGACCTTCGAACAACTCCTCTGACTTGTCAGTCGGCTTCCACTCGATGTCCATCGACATCAAGTTGACGAAGAAGTCGTTGGTGAGCACACCGGGCTTGCTGGTGAACACGCCGAGGCTGGAGCCCTTGTAGTTGGCGTTCAACGCCCTCATGCCGCCAACGAGCACGGTCATTTCCGGCGCGCTGAGGTTGAGGAAGTTGGCCTTCTCGAGGAGCAACTGCTCGGTGGTCTGCAGGTGGCCGGGGCGCAGGTAGTTGCGGAAGCCGTCGAACGTCGGCTCGAGCACCGCGAACGACTCGACATCCGTCTGATCCTGCGTGGCATCGCCACGACCCGGGGTGAACGGCACTTCCACCGTCACTCCAGCGTCCTTGGCGGCCTTCTCGACGGCGGCACTGCCGGCGAGCACGATGAGGTCGGCCATCGAAATCGACACACCGGCCGACTTCTGGATTTCCTCGAGCTTGCCGAGCACCTTGTTGAGTTCGGCCGAGTCGTTCACTTCCCAGCTCTTCTGCGGAGCAAGACGCACGCGGGCGCCATTGGCACCGCCGCGCTTGTCGGTTCCGCGGAATGTGGAGGCCGAAGCCCACGCCGTGCGCACCAACTCGGAGACGCTGAGACCGGATGCAAGCACCTTGGCCTTCAGATCCGCGATGTCCTTGGCTGTCACCTTGGTGGTGGAAGCGGGAATCGGGTCCTGCCAGATCAAGTCTTCCTTTGGTACCAACTTGCCGAGGTAACGCGACTTCGGTCCCATGTCGCGGTGGGTCAACTTGAACCACGCGCGTGCAAATGCATCAGCAAGTGCCGCCGGATCTTCGGCGAAACGCTTCGAGATCTTCGCGTACTCAGGATCGAACTTCAGACCGAGGTCTGCCGTCGTCATCATTGGAGCGTGACGCTTCGTTGAGTCGTGTGCGTCCGGCACCGTGCCGGCCATCGCACCACCCTTCGGCACCCACTGGTTCGCACCGGCGGGGCTCTTTACGAGCTCCCACTCGTTGTCCATGAGGATCTTGAAGTACTCGTTGTCCCACTTCGTTGGGTTGGTCGTCCAAGCACCTTCGATGCCGGAAGTGATGGTGGCGACGCCGTGGCCTTCGCCCATCTTGTTGATCCAGCCGAAGCCCATGGCTTCGATTGGCGCGGCCTCGGGCTCTGGACCGACGAACTTGCCGGGGTCGCCAGCACCGTGGGCCTTACCGAAGGCGTGACCGCCACCGACGAGAGCAACAGTTTCTTCGTCGTTCATCGCCATGCGGCCGAACGTCTCGCGAATATCGCGAGCCGAAGCCACCGGATCGGGGTTGCCATTCGGACCCTCTGGGTTCACGTAGATGAGACCCATCTGCACAGCCGCGAGTGGGTTGGCCAACTCGCGTTCACCGGAGTAACGCTCGTCACCGAGCCAGGTGGTCTCGGTACCCCAGTAGGTCTCGTCCGGCTCGTACACGTCGGCACGACCGCCGCCGAACCCGAAGGACTTGAAGCCCATCGAGTCGAGTGCCACGTTGCCAGCCAAGATCATCAGGTCGGCCCACGAAATCTTGTTGCCGTACTTCTGCTTCACCGGCCACAGCAAGCGACGCGCCTTGTCGAGGTTGCCGTTGTCTGGCCACGAGTTGAGGGGAGCGAAGCGCTGCATGCCGGTTCCACCACCGCCGCGACCATCCGTGGTGCGGTAGGTGCCGGCTGCGTGCCATGCCATGCGGATGAAGAACGGACCGTAATGGCCATAGTCAGCTGGCCACCATTCCTTGGAATCGGTCATCAAGGTCGTGAGGTCCTTGATCAACGCATCGAGATCAAGCTTCTTGAACTCTTCTGCGTAGTCGAAGTCCGGATCCATCGGGTCGCCGACTACTGGGTTGTTGTGCAGAACCTTGATGTTCAGTGAGTTTGGCCACCACTTGGTGTTGGTGGTTCCCATTTCCGCGGCAGTGATTGCACCACCCGAGAACGGGCACTTTGCGTCGTTGCTCATATTTTCTCCTGTTTGTTGTGATTAGTGATTGTGGTTACTTGCGGTTTTCTCAAGAGTCGAGGTCTTGCACTCGGGGCATCGGCCCCAGTACGCAACCTCGGCTTCATCGATCTCGAATCCGTTGTCGTTTGCTGCTTGCAGACACGGCATTGCACCAACGCTGCAGTCCACGTCGACTACGCGGCCACAGTCGCGACAGATCAGGTGGTGATGATTGTCACCAACTCGGTCTTCGTAGAGCGCGGGGGAGCCGGTGGGCTGGATGCGGCGCACCAAGCCCTTCTCGACAAACGTGTTCAAGGTGTCGTACACCGACTGCCGGGAAATGGTGCCGATTTCGTCCTTGGCTGTCTCGACGATATTCTCCGCCGTGCAATGCGGACGCGAAGAGACCGCCCGAAGCACTGCGAGACGCTGAGCAGTCACGTGGACGCCGTGGTCACGGAGCAGTTCATGGGCGGCCATAGGAGAGCAGACTAAGACGACTTTTTGACAGAGTCCAAGTTGAGCTCGAAGGTTCTTTTCCCAATTTGCCTTTTCGGTGATGGCCCTTTTGCTGCGGGTAGCTGCAGGAAACCTGCCAAGCGTGAACGGGAATATGGCATGGTGAATCGATGATCGAACCGCATAACTCTCTTCTCGACCTCTCGTTTGAAAGGTTTGTTGCCGTGCCCGCAGAGCATTTATGGCGCGGGTGGACTGATGCTCGGGTGATCGTGCAGTGGTTTACGCCGGCTCCTTGGGTGACGACGGAGGCGGAAGTCGACCCGCGGCCGGGTGGCGTCTTTCGCACGGTGATGTGTGGACCTGGTGGTGAACGTAACGAGGGAACGGGTTGTGTACTTGAGGCCGTTCCAAATCGGCGCTTCGCGTGGACAGGGTCTCTTCTGCCAGGTTTCAGGCCGGCCCCACCACCGTCACCGGGTGAGTTCGCCTTCTCCGCGATCATCGAATTCGAGCCGTCCGGTACTGGCACGCTCTACCGCGCGACAGTTCGCCATGCCGACGAGGAGGGTGCGCGCATTCACTCAGGTATGGGATTCGTTGAAGGATGGGGTGCGGCGCTCGACCAATTAGTGGCGCTCTACCGCTGACTCGCTGTTAGCGGCGGGTTGGAGTCCTGCGCACGCGGACGGTGTCTGAAGCTCGACCGCCAGGAACGCCAGAAACAACGACGACTGGTGCATCCGGTGGAAGCACGCCGGCATTGACAAGTTCGACGAGTACATCGTCGGTTTCTCCAGACTGAACACGAATAGCCGAGACACCCCAGGAGAAGCGCAGCTGACGAACGGTGCGCTCGGAGCGAGTAGCAGCGATCAGGGGAAGTGGCGAACGCCACCGGGATAGTGCGCGTGCGGTGAAGCCGCTGTCAGTGAGACCAACCACTGCGACTGCGCCGGTTTGATACGCGACGCGATGAGCCGCTTCTGAGACTGCGTGTGTGACTGGCGCGGTGATCGAATCACCGGTGAGTGGGAGTGGAAGTTCGGTTCGGGGCACCACGTCTTGATCGGCGCGTGCCGCGAATTCGGCCATCGTGCGCACGGCAGCTTCGGGGTTTACGCCGATCGCCGTTTCGCCAGAGAGCATGACGGCAGAGGTGCCGTCGAGAATGGCGTTTGCAACGTCGGCAGCTTCGGCTCGTGTAGGCACTTTGGCCGACACCATCGATTCGAGCATCTGAGTTGCGGTAATCACCGGACGCGCAGCAGCGGTGGCCGCGCGAATGATTCGACGCTGCAGGAAGGGGATCTCGGAGAGCGGAAACTCGAGCCCAAGATCACCACGCGCGACCATCACCGCATCTGCTGCGGCGATCACGGTGTCGAGGTTGGTCACCGCAACAGCGGTCTCGATTTTGGCGACAATCAGCTTTCCAGGAGCAAGTTCCTTCACCCGTTGAACATCTGCTGCAGTTCGCACGAAGGAGACAGCAATTGCATCGACATCGATCTCGACACACGCTTTGACGACCTCGATGTCCTCTTCGGTCGGCGACTCCATCATCAAGAGGTCGGATGGAACATGTAGCCCTGGTCGGCCACGAAGCTTGCCAGTCGAGATGGCTCGGCAGGTTGCTCCGTTGCTATCCGATTCGATGACTTCGAACTGCAACGCGCCATCACCAATTGCGAGGACGGTGTCGGCGGGGATTCTCGACCAGACATCTGCGGGCACCGATGAACCGAGCGTGTGATCGCCCTGTTGAGCCTGACCGCTCACGATTCGCCATGTCGTGCCCTCGACAAGTTCAACGGACTCCGCCGATGGGATGCAACGCAACTTTGGCCCACAGAGATCCACCATCACCGCAACTTCGGCACCAGTTCGTTTTGCGGCTGTGCGAACCGCGGCTACACGTTTGCGCACGACATCGATGGAGTCGTGCGAGGCCGAGATGCGAAACACGTCGGCGCCGGCACCGATGAGCGCGTCGAGTTGCGCGGGACCCTCACTTGCTGGGCCAACCGTGGCAACGATTCG
>JAFMFC010000090.1 GCA_017856375.1 Ilumatobacteraceae bacterium
CCGGTGATGAACATGTGGCTGGTTTCGCGCACCATGAAAATGAAGTCGGTCATCGCCGGCGAATACACGGCACCGCCGGCACACGGGCCGAGGATCACCGAAATCTGTGGAATGACACCCGAAGCCTGCACATTGCGGTGAAAGATGCCACCGTAACTGGCAAGTGAAACCACGCCTTCTTGAATACGTGCACCGGCACCATCGTTCAACCCGATGACCGGCGCGCCAACCTTGAGCGCAAGATCCATCAACTTGTGGATTTTTTCGGCGAACACCTCTCCGAGCGCTCCACCGAACACTGTGAAGTCCTGACTGAAGACGAACACCTTGCGACCATCAATGGTGCCCCAACCGGTGATGACGCCATCGGTATAGGGGCGCTCCTCCAAGCCCGCGGCATGTGCACGATGTCGGGCAAGCAAGTCGAGTTCATGAAAGCTCTCGGGGTCAAGCAGCGCCTCGATGCGCTCGCGGGCGAGCAACTTGCCTTTCTCATGCTGGCGGTCGACGGCCCGTTGGGAACCAGCGTGAAATGCCTGATCTTTGCGTGATCGAAGGTCGTCGAGTTTGGCCTGCATTGCGTCGCTACTCACCACCGAGACGCTAGTGGGCGGGGCCCCTCGGACTACGGGGCGACGGTGGTCGTTGTCGTAGGAATGGTCGTGGCGGTGGGAGTTTCCGCATCGGTGACGGTGATCGTGGTGGCGAGCGGGATGAGTTCCCCGGTGGTGGTGGCACCAGTCACTTCAATGGACCACACCCCACCCACATTCAAGTTGAGGGTGCCATCACCGGGGACGATCACTGCGCCGCGTCGCTTGATGGGGAGATTGATGGCAATTCCTGAATAGCCGGGTTCTTGCGGTACGAGATTGACGGTGAAGTTGTTGATGCGTGACGGCTCCAGCAGCTCGATCCGCATGGCGTTAACACCCACCACACCGGGAGTCATCGACACGATCACATGGAAACGATCGTTTTGCAGTTCTTCACGGAAGGCGTACTGAGCAGCGGGGGCATTCGGTGCCGCACTGGCCTGCGGTGGGCGCATCGGCACCATCCACGAAGTGAGCACCAGTGCGAGGAGACCGACCATGATCTCGATACCCACGGCTCTGCGTAGACGCCAAGCCATCTTTCCCGTCAACTCATGCTCGCGTTGCAGACGGCTTTCCGCAAACACCTTGAGCATGAGCGCGATCCAGATCATCAGGGCAACGACGAGCACTTTGAGCACGTTCAGCAACCCGTGACCGCTGGTGAAGATGTTGAAGCCATCCAGCAGGTACACCTGCAGAACGCCGGTGATCGTTGCGACGAGGATCAGTGGTGTGGTGAGTTTTGCCATGCCGCGAACAGCGTGCAGCAGATCTTCATCACCGGGGCCGACGAGTACTGCACGGGACAACAACACCAGCGCACCAATCCACAATCCAACGGCGAGCGCGTGCACGACGCCGATCAAGTAGGAGAAGATTGAAATGTCCTGTCCGAGTCGGCTGAGCCCATAGGTGGCCATCATCACCACGGCGATGCCCATTGACGGCACTTGCGTTGCGGGATCGAATGCGCGCTCGAGATTGGCGGCAATCCACCCGAATGCCGCTACGAGTACGAACCGCAGGATCAAGACATAGCCCGATGCTTGATCAAAGGCGGAGAACCACGAGAAGGGATTCAGCGCGGACACGAACCCAGAATCGGACTGACGCATCGCTGAAATCGCCACCACGAGATACATCACCACTGTGGCGAGAAGCCAGGTGAGGCGAAAGAAGCGCTTGCCCACTCCGTAATCGACGCCTTCCGGCCACGCAAGCACGAGGAGCATCAACCCGCCAAAGAGCGAGGAAACGAGCAGGTACTCGAACACACGAAGCAGTCCGAGAAGTCCACCAACGCGCGGGCCCGAGCCGGTTCGCTCGGGCACCACTTCACCGATGATCTGCGGAACGGTCGTGGCAGTCGCTCCTCCCTCGGCAGGCGCCGTCGTGGATTCGACCGTGGCGGTTGAGGTGAACGAGAACGAGCCGACGCTGCCATCCGCGAGCGACCAGCTGAGCGTGCACAAGCCGGCTTCGGGAATTTGCGTGAGAGCGACGGACACCGTCTTCAAGTCGGGGGCGAGCTGCGGTGCGTTAAGGCCCACCAGTGCGCCGTTGCAGGCGAGCACCAATTTCACATCGGTGGCAGCTGACTCCACGCTCGGGAGTGGGTCACGGAACACCACCTGCAGTTGCTTCGGGGGGTCGCTCACCACTTGGTTCGCCGCAGGGTTGGAGGAAATGATCTCGTTGGTGCCCGCTTGCCCAGCTGCCGAGACGGCGGATGACCCGAGAGATACACCCATCCAGACGACAAGGAGAATGAGCACCCGGGCGAGAGGGTGCGGAAACCGAACGTTCATGAGCCGTGTACAACGGTAGTCAACGCACGAGCCGCGCGGACTCACGGGAAGCGCCAGACAGGCGAGAAGTAGGCTCGCAGGAAATGGCCGTTCAATCGCTCTATCGCCGCTATCGACCTCGTCGTTTCGACGAATTGAAGGGTCAGGATCACGTTGTTCGGGCATTGCGCAACGCGGTGATCAATCATCGCGAAGGCCAGGCCTATTTGTTTTCCGGCCCACGCGGAACGGGCAAGACCTCCACCGCGCGAATCCTGGCCAAGGTGTTGAATTGCGAGGCACCGGAAGATGGCGAGCCATGTGGAGTGTGCAATTCCTGTGCATCCATCGATAGCGGCAATAGCTACGACGTTCTCGAACTGGACGCCGCCAGCAACAATGGCGTGGAGAACATGCGCGACCTAATCGAGCGTTCATCGCTTGGTAGTCCTGGGCGACATCGCGTCTACATCCTCGACGAAGTGCACATGCTTTCGAAGCCGGCCGAGGCCGCGCTCCTGAAGACGCTCGAAGAACCGCCCCCACACGTGGTATTCGTGCTTGCCACCACTGATCCACAAAAAGTAAGCGAAACGATTCGTAGCCGCACCCAGCACTTGCAGTTCCATCTGCTCCCCATTCAGGAACTCGAAGATCACGTGCGATTCGTGATCAAGGATGCGAACCTGAAGATGAGCGAGCAAGCGATTCGCCGAGTGCTCGAACAAGGCGGTGGATCTGCGCGCGACACGCTCTCTGCTCTCGAACTCGTGGCTTCCAGTGGTGGCGAAGTGGAAGACGGATTCTCCTCGGACGAAGTGATAGCCGCCTTGATCAATAGTGATGCCGGAAGCGCGTTGGTGGCGATGGCCAAGGCGATGCAACTGGGCACCGAGCCTCGTGCGCTTGCTGAGGAAATCATCCGTCACTTGCGCGAGTGTTTCCTTTCGCAGATGGCACCCGATTTGGTTCAGTGCACGGATGAACGCCGAGCGGAGTTGGCCGAGCAAGCGCGACAACTCGGCAATGCACAAATTGTGAAGGCGATCGAGCGCTTGGGAGAGGTGCTCATCGAGATGCGTCACTCGCCGGATCCGCGCGTGATGTTGGAAGTGGCAATGGTGGGGTTGATGAATCGCGGATCCAGTGGCGACGACTTGAGTTCGCTGATCTCCAGAATTGAGCGTCTCGAGGCGGGAGTGGTGCGCGAACCGAGTGCGCCCATCGTTCGCCCGGCGCCGATCAATCCGGCAACGGGAAGAGCGCAACTCGGTGGCAAGGTGAGTGGGGGAAGCACACCGCCTTCGCCGGTTGTCGTCTCCGAACCGGCTTCGGATGCGCAAGTGGTTGCGAAGTGGTCGGAAGTGGTGTCGTCGCTGAAACCACTTGTTCGTGCTCTCTACAGCGTGGTGTCACCATTGTCGGTGAGCGATGACGTGCTGATGGTGTCGGCGCCAAATGCCACACATGTGACGAAGGCGGAAGAACACCGGAAAGCCGTGGAGTCGGCTATCGAGAAAGTTCTTGGTCGTACCCTTTCGCTGCAGTTCAGTGCCGCAGCACCGAAGGACCCCACTTCTCCAACACAACGCACAAAACGTCCAGTTGCTGATGAGATCGATGTGCTCGATCCGAAGGATGTTGCCGAGTCGACGGTGGCCACTACGCCATCGGCGATCGACCAGCTGACCAAGGCATTTCCTGGTTCGCAGGTGGTAGACAAACCAAAGAAGTCCTGATGTCGAGTGCCTATACGCCACCGATGCAGGCGCTGATCGACGCGCTCGGTCGACTTCCGGGAATTGGCCCGAAGTCTGCACAGCGCATCGCGTTCCATTTGTTGAAGGTGGAACGCCAGGAAGTGGAACGACTGGCCTCGGCGCTCGTAGAGGCGAAGGGGACGGTGCGGTTTTGTGACCGCTGCTTCAATTTTGCCGAAACGACACTTTGTCGGATCTGCGCCGATGATCGGCGAGATCCGTCCGTGATCTGTGTTGTCGAGGAATCTCGTGACCTCGTAGCCATCGAGAAGACCGGCCAGTTCAAGGGGAAGTACCACGTTCTGCTTGGTGCGATGAATCCATTGGAGGGCGTCGGCGCAGATCAGCTGAAGATGCGTGAACTGATTGCTCGCTTGGAGCCGGAGGGCGTGAAGGAAGTGATCCTGTGCACGAACCCGAACACCGAGGGAGACGTCACTGCGATGTACTTGGCACGGCTGTTGAAGCCACTCGGTATCAAAGTAACGCGAATTGCGAGCGGGCTGCCGGTGGGTGGGGACTTGGAGTACGCGGACGAGATCACGCTTGGCCGTGCGCTTGACGGAAGGCGTGAGATTTCGGGTTAGACGGTGCGCACGATCAGCGCATCACCCTGACCGCCGCCGCCACAGAGTGCAGCGGCGCCAACCCCGCCGCCTCGGCGACGCAACTCATGAAGGATGGTCAGCGCCAATCGGTTACCGCTCATGCCGATCGGGTGTCCGAGGGCAATGGCGCCTCCGTTGACGTTCACTACGTCGTCCGAGATTCCGAGATCCTGCATCGAGGCGATACCAACCGCCGCGAATGCCTCGTTGATTTCGAAGAGATCAATGTCGGGCAATTTCATCTTCGCTCGTTCGAGCGCGGCAAGGATGCTTCGACTCGGCTGCAACAACAGC
>JAFMFC010000091.1 GCA_017856375.1 Ilumatobacteraceae bacterium
TCGCCTACACCAACTCCAAGGTGCGCGAGAACTACTCGCGTCGCTTCCGCATCACGTTCCCGAACGAGGAACTACCGGCAGCGCGTCCGTTGCTCACCACCCCGATCTACGACCGTCTCACCGAACACAATGCGGTGTGGGGTGCAGGCTTCGGCCTCGAGCACCCACTGTGGTTCCAGGAGAAGGGCAAGAAGCCGGCGGAGGACGTCACGTTCTACCGCTCAAATGCGTTCCCCATCGTGGCCGAAGAGTCACGTGCGGTGCGCGAGCGCGTCGGATTCTCCGAAGCCTCCAACTTCGCCAAGTACAAGGTGAGCGGCAAGGGTTCGTCCGCGTGGCTCTCGAGCTTGTTCACGAACGCGCTTCCGGCGATGAACCGCACCGTGCTCACCGCGATGCTCAACCCGCAGGGAAAGATCGTCGGCGAATTCTCGGTGTCTCGAGTAGGTGAAGAGGAGTTCCACCTATTCGGCTCGCAGGCCGCCGAGGTGCATCACCCACGTTGGTTCCTGGCGCACTTGCCACAGAACAGCGAGATCAAGTTCGAAAACCTCTCGCTGTCGATGCTCGGACTCACCGTCGCTGGACCTAGCTCGCGTGACGTGCTGCAAAAGCTCACTGACACTTCACTCGCCACGAAGGACTTCCCGTTCATGGCCTTCCGCAAGGCGAACATCGGCATGGCTCCGGTGTGGCTGTCACGCATGACCTACACGGGCGACCTCGGTTACGAGATGTGGATGGCACCCGAGTACCAGCGCTACCTGTTCGATCTCATTTGGGACGCAGGCAAGGAATTCGACATGCGTTTGTTCGGCTTCCGCGCGCTCATCACGATGAGATTGGAGAAGAGCTTCGGCACGTGGTTCCGCGAGTATCGCCCGATCTACACGCCGCTTGAAGCCGCAATGGATCGTTCGCTCAAGTTCGACCATGACTTCATCGGTCGCGCCGCAGTGGAGAAGGAGATCGCCGACGGTGGTCCGAAGCGCAAGCTCGTGGTGTTCAAGGTGGATGTCGATCCCGAAGCTCCTGCCGACGTGATCGGTGACGAGCCCGTGTGGCACGACGGACAAGTGGTCGGTTGGATCACCTCTGGCGGCTACGCCCACTACTCGCAGGCTTCGCTCGCGATGGGCTACATCCCCACCGAGCTCGTCGACAAGAAGTCGGGCTTCGAAATCGAGATCATCGGCAAGCGCCGACCTGCGACCATCCTCCACGAACCGATCCTCGATCCGAGCGGTTCGCGGATGCGCGCCTAACCCGGGCGGTTTTCGCGTGTCGACGATCACCAAGATCGAGATCACCCATCACCGGCTTCCACTCGACCCACCGTTTCCAGCGTCGTGGGACACCCGACCCCGAACACACTTCCCCGCCACGATCGTGCGCGTGCACGACTCGGAGGGGCGAGTGGGTATCGGCTCTGGTGACTCGATGTACGGATTCGCCGACTACGAGCGCTACTTCATCGGTGAAGATCCGCTCGACATCGATAGACACGCAGCAGTGCTCGCCAACATCGAGTTCCATGCCGGCCGGCCGTGGCCAATGGACCTCGCGCTGTGGGACTTGATCGGCAAGATCAAGGGACAGCCCGTCTGGAAACTCCTCGGCGGCACCGACAACAAGGTGCGGGCATACGCGTCATCCGGTGTGCATCGCTCGATCGAGGACATGGTGCAGGTGGCCAAGCGCTGCATCGACCGTGGCTTTCCCGCCCTGAAGGTGCGTTTCGGTCGTCCGAAGTTAGACGACGACCTCGCCGTGGTGAAAGCCATTCGCGAAGCCACGGGCGACCGACTCGAACTGATGGTCGACTGCAATCAAGGCTGGCGCATGCCGTGGGATACCGCCGCCCCGTGGAACGTTGACCACGCCGAACGTGTTGCCAAAGTGCTCGAGAGCCACGGCGTGTACTGGATGGAGGAACCGCTTCACCGTGGCGACTACGCGGGAATGACGGAACTGAAGAAGCGTGTCGGCATCCGCCTCGCCGGCGGCGAGTTGACGCGTGAGCCGTATGAGTTCCGTGAACTGCTCACCCGCGGTTGTCTCGATGTTTTCCAGCCGGATGTCGTGTGCACCCAGGGCATCACTGGTCTTGCCAAGTTTGCTCGCGAGGTGCACGAGGCCGGCAAGATCTTCACTCCACACACATGGGGCAATGGCATCGGCGTGCTCGGCAATTTGCACGTCACCGTAGGTACCGTCGGCGCACCGTTCATCGAATTTCCGTACGATCCGCCGGAGTGGTCGACTGCGCGACGCGACTATCCGCTCGTCAACACCATCGAATGTGACGACCAAGGCTGGATCCATCTGAGTCACGAGCCGGGACTCGGCATCACGCTGAATGAGGACCTTCTCGCCAAAACCATGGCGAGCCAAGCTACGTTCTCTTGATCTGAACGCCAGCCAGCGTTCAGATGGTTCTCTTGATCTGAACGAGCTAGCGCGCCGTTGCCGGCTTGCCCTGTTCGCGTCGCACGACGATCTCGCGGGTGCACAACGAGGAAATGTCGATGTCGTCGTGTGTCACGATGAGTCGCGGAATTTCGAGACCTGCAAATTGTGTCGCCAACATCATCCTGAACTCGTGACGCGACGAGCGATCCAAAGAAGTAAACGGCTCATCCAGAAGAATGACCCGGGGTTGGACGACGAGCGCCCTGGCAAGTGCCACACGCTGCGCTTGACCACCCGACAAGGTGTCGACACGACGTTCGGCGAGATCGAGCACGCCAAAACGGCCCAGCGAATCCAGCGCAGCAGGGCGAGCAACTGAATCCTCGACTCCCCGTCGACGCAGACCGAAGGCCACATTGTCGACGACATTCAGATGAGGAAAGAGCAACGCATCTTGAAACAACAGCGCGACATCCCGATCCTGCGGATCAACGAACAGACCACTAGAAGGATTGTCGAGAACACTCTCACCGAGCTTCGCTTGACCCGTCACGAGTGACTGCAAGCCAGCCACCACTCGCAAGAGCGTGGTCTTACCGACACCGTTGTCACCCACGATGGCCACGGTTTCTGAGCCGACTTCGATGTCGATGTCGAGTGTGAAGTCACCAACCCTCGTGACTCCTTGCACCTGCAGGTTCACCTGGCGCCTCCGAGATAACGGCCTCGCAGTGCCACCAGCACGGCTATCGCAATCGCGATCAGCACAATGCTGAGAGCGAATGCTCCTTCCGGGTCGCTTTCCAGCAACATGTAAACGGCAAGAGGCAATGTTTGCGTTCGACCTTCGACGTTGCCGGCAAAGGTGATGGTGGCACCGAACTCACCGAGCGCTCGCGCCCACGCCACGATGATGCCTGCTCTAAGGGCGGGGCTTGCCAAACGCAAGACCACCCCGAACATGACGAACCGTGGCCGCGCACCCAAAGTGAGTGCCACTTCTTCAAAGCGACGATCGACCCCTGCGATTCCAGCCTCCGCTGCAAGCACGAAGAATGGCATGGCGACGAAAGCCTGCGCCACCACCACCCCCAGCGGGCTGAAGGTGAGCTGCGCACCGAACCAGTCGAACAAGATGCGGCCGACAAGTCCATCGTTTCGGCCAAAGATCGCCAGCAACGAAACGCCGGCAACGACTGGTGGGAGTACGAGTGGCACGGTGACGAGCGCCCGCACAATCCGCCGACCGGGGAACCGATGGCGGGCGAGAACCCATGCAAGTGGCAATCCGAAAACCAGGGCAACCATGGCACTCGCAAGCGACGTGCCGAGAGACAACCACAACGCAGAAAGTGCCGTCGACGACGAGAGCTGATCCGTGATGCTGCTCCAGGGCGTGCGGGCGATGAGACCCGTCAGAGGCAACGCGATGAACAACGCACCGATCGACCCGAGAAGGATCATCACCACCGATCGCGAATGTCTGTTACGGCGCAAGGAACCCGTGCCTTGCCATGATTGCTCGACCACTCTTCGACATCACGAATTCGACGAATGCGCGGGCAAGCGATTGATTCCGTGTACCACGAACGATCGAGATGCCATAGACGGCTTTCATATTCTGCGCGGGTGGTATAGCCACTCCCAGCACCGACCTGCCCGCCGCTATCACGTCTGTTGCATAGACGATCGCCGCGTCGGCATCACCGAACGCCACGCTGGCCAGGGTTGCCTTGGCATCAAGACCTCTCGTGATCGAAGACTCAGGCAGGCTCAGGCCTGCACGCGCAAGAATCACCTCCGCGTACGTACCGCAGGGAGCGGTCTTTCCACACAATGCAACCGTCTTCGCACGGACGAGATCGGCAACACGAGTGATCTTGAGTGGGTTACCCGGCTTTACGACAATCCGCATAGTGTTTCGCGCAAACAGCCGAGGCGAAGAGGAGATGTTTCCCGACTGAATAAGACGATCCTGAGAGGCGAGATCCGCTGATGCGAACACGGCCACCGGCGCACCCGACTGGATTTGGTTCACCAAGGCCGTGCTGGATCCAAAGTTGAAGCGCACTCGAGATCTCGGGTTGACACGACGGAACTCCTTGGCGAGTTCGGTGAATCCCTCCTGTAGCGACGCAGCAGCTGAAACCACGATCTCGCCACTCGGCGCACTGTGCACCGTGTCTGCGCGGGCAACGGTCAGCGGAGACACGACAAACGTCACGAGGGCGATCACCATTAGTCGTCGCGCTACCCTCATAGTCTCAATGAGACTATTAGAGCTTTCGCTAACTGACCAAGTCGTCTTGGCCCTCCTCGTGGAGGAGCCCCAGCATGGATTTGGGATCGTCAGTTCGATCCAACGTGATGACGCACTGTCGATGGCCATCTCCGTGCGTCGACCATTGGTCTATAGATCTTTGAACGATCTCGAATCAGCAGGACTAATCACCCCTGCACGTACGGAAGATGGCAAACGAGGTGCACCGCGAACCATCTTTCGCGCTACCCCCAAGGGAAAGCGCACTGCAGACGCTTGGTTGAACTCGATCGTCACCCACCCGCGGGATGCACGATTGGA
>JAFMFC010000092.1 GCA_017856375.1 Ilumatobacteraceae bacterium
CAAACCCTCAAGTAGTGCTTGAGGTGCTGATTAATTGGCAAAGAGGTCGGGCTGCACCCGCTCTGTGGTGATCTAGATCGAACCAGTAGCGAGCAGTTTTTCAAACTGTTCGCCACCGATGATCGGAATGCCCAACTCCTCGGCCTTCGTCACCTTCGACGCGCCGGGTGCTTCGCCAACTACGAGGCAGTACGTCTTAGCACTCACTGAGCCTGGTGATTTTCCGCCGCGATCCTTGATTGCAGCTTCGGCTTCTTCACGGGAATACCCAGCGATGGTTCCCGTCACCACCACGGCCTTTCCCTCCAAATTTTGCGGCAGAGTGCTCACCTGCACGTTGCCGAATTGCACACCACCTTTGCGCAACTTCTCGATCAGTTTCTTGTTTTCACGCTTGGCAAACCACGACGAAATTGATTCGGCGATCACCTCACCTACACCGACTACCGCGCTCAATTCCTCTGCACTTGCCTCCATGATTCGATCGAGCGAACCGAAGCGGCGGGCCAATGTTTCGGACGCGGCAGGGCCGAGGTGTTTGATGCCGAGCGCAGTGAGCAACTTGGGTAGCGGTCGCGACTTCGAAGCATCGATTGCTGCGAGAAGATTGGTAGCACTCAACTCGGCGAACCCCTCCACCTGCAGCAGTTGCTCGACGATGAGGAAGTACAGGTCACCGACGTCTTCAACTAGACCAAGATCGGACAGCGCGTACACCGTTTTTTCGCCCAAGCCTTCGATGTCCATTGCTCCGCGCGAGGCGAAATACATGATCCGCTGATCGCGCTGGAACGGACACGCCGGCTCAACACAGCGGGTGTCAGCCACGCCCTCCTCCTGCACCAGGGTGGACTTGAGTTCGCACGGGCAGGTGCTCGGAAACACCCACTCTTTGCAGCCTTTGGGGCGCAGGCTGAGCACGGGGCCCACCACCTCAGGGATCACATCCCCCGCTTTGCGCACGATCACGGTGTCACCGACACGAACGTCTTTGACCGCCACCTGCTCGCGATTGTGCAGCGTGGCCATGGAGACCGTACTGCCGGCCACGAGCACCGGCTCAAGCACCGCGAACGGGGTGACACGCCCCGTTCGGCCAACACTTACCTGAATGTCCTTGAGCAGGGTGTTTCGCTCCTCCGGAGGAAACTTGACCGCGATAGCCCAACGCGGGGCTCGCGAGGTGAAGCCGAGCAACTCGCGCTGAGCGAGATCGTCCACCTTCACCACCACGCCGTCAATCTCGTAGTCGAGATCGTGCCGATGCTCGATCCAGTTCTCGCAGAACTCCGATACGCCCTGCAGATCTTTGACCAGGCGGATTTCAGGATTAACGGGGAAGCCAAACGAGCGCAGATATTCGAGCGACTCGTGGTGACTGGCGAATGCCGGCGTGCCTACCACTTCGCCAAGTTGGTACGCCCAGAACGCCAACTGTCGGGATGCGGTGATGGTGGGGTCTTTTTGGCGCAAGCTGCCTGCGCCAGCGTTGCGGGGGTTGGCCGGAACCGACTCGGGCTTCTTGCCTGCGCGCACCCGCTCTTCGTTTTCCGCTTCCTTTGCAGCCTTGAGCTGGCGAAATACCGCAATCGGCATGTACACCTCGCCACGCACTTCGAGCACGCTCGGCATCGCGACACCCTTCGGCGCAACAAGACGCTTGGGCACGACCGCGATCGTCTTCACGTTTTCGGTGACGTCCTCGCCTACTTTCCCATCACCTCGCGTAGCGGCTTGCACGAGTACGCCATCCTCGTAACGAATGCTGAGTGCCAATCCGTCGATCTTCGGCTCGCAGGTGAAGGCATGCTTTGCGCCATTCAGGCCCTTTGCCACTCGCTCACCCCAAGCAGCCAACTCCGTCTCGTCCATTGCATTGTCGAGGCTCGTCATCGGCACCCGATGCGTGACTGGGGCAAAGGTCGTAACAGCGGGAGCACCCACGCGACTGGTGGGGGAATCGAGCGTGACGAGTTGTGGAAATTCCGCTTCAATCGCGATTATCTCGCGCTTGAGTTCGTCATATTCGGCGTCGGAAATCTCGGGTGCATCATGTGCGTAGTACCGCTCGTCGTGACGTGTGATGGCATCACGCAACCACGCAGCGCGTTCCTGCACTTGTTTGCTCGGCTTGGAGCGTGGAGCCATCTCGCAAAGATTACCGATGGGGACTCACGCGAATAGGCTCAAAGTGTGGCGCGTTCGATCCTCGGATACACGAAGTGGATCACCCGTACCACCTGGATGATCGCCGCACTCCTGCCGAACTCACTGACAGCAGATATCGATCGATTTGGTAGCAACGCCAACCGCGTCCTCGACATACAGAGTTGGGCGTTGTGGGCACTCGTTTTGGTTGCGCTGTGGGTACCGCACCCCATCGCACTCACCACCTCGCGAATGCTCTCCCCGCTCGTCGCACTCCTCATGGTTGCTCGACTGGGTAGTACCGAATGGAGTCCTGCGGCCATCCTCGCCGCGTTGCTTGCAGCGGTGGTCTGCGTGCTCACTTTCACTGCCGAATTCGGCTCGGATCAAGCACAAGCCGGGGCATTTGGCAACGAACGGCGATTCCTGCTGCGCCTTCCCGCTCCCCTCCTCCTTCCCCTCATCCTCGGTTGGCTGCTCTTTGCCGTGGCAGTGATTGGTGCTCCACTCGTGGTGGATTCAACGAACTGGTTAATCGGTGTTCCGTCAGCCGTTGTCGCCCTCGTCGTGTTGTGGTTTGCTCCGCAGCGCCTGCACCAACTTTCCAAGCGATGGTTGGTGCGCGTTCCCGCTGGCTGGGTGGTGCACGATGCAGTGCTGCTCGCAGACAACATTCTCGTGCGGACACACGAGCTTCAGTCAATGGCCATTGCGCCGAGCACTACTGAAGCATTCGATCTCACGGGACTCACCAGCGGCACTCCGCTCGAAATCTGCATGCGCGACTCGACGACGGTTCGGCTTACGCCATTCGCGGCACGTGTCAACAAGACTTTGGACGTCGTGCACACGAAGGCGATACTGGTTGCGCCAACTCGCGCCACAGCGCCACTTGCCAAGTAAGCACTTGTTTGTCAGTAGTTGTCCACACGTCCAAGCACTTTGCTTACGAGACGATTGAACCAACCCACGACACCATGATTTCGGGCCTTTTCCTTGGTGAACTCTTCGAGCAACCCTGCTTCGGCACGCAAGGTCTCACCGAGTGAAATTTTCCCATCGTCATCAAGGTCGAGAATTTCCCTTTTCTCTTCACTGTCATCGGGAACTGGCCACGGTGTAATCGACATGCGGGCATTCTCGCGGTGTAAAGCGTCGCCATTCGTCATCTCATGGTGATCTAGCCTCTTTGCGGTACAAACGTGCCGGAGGTGAGTACATGACGACGACGCAACACCATTCAGCTCTTGAAGCAGCCGAGCTCCGAGTCCGCGAAGCAGGGCGTTGGCTCAACCTGGAGGACGGGCTGATCGACACGATCGTGGCCCCGCGGCGAATCATCGAGGTCTCCATTCCTTTCCGCCGTGATGACGGCAGTCGCGACCTCCTCCATGGCTGGCGTGTGCACCACAACACCACTCGCGGCCCTGCCAAGGGCGGCATTCGCTATCACCACGAAGTGAATCGCGATGAGGTGGTGGCACTGGCCATCGGCATGTCACTGAAGACCGCGATCGCCAACTTGCCCCTGGGTGGCGCAAAGGGTGGTGTGTGCTTCGACCCCAAGCAGTACTCCGCTGCAGAGATCGAGCGCATCACTCGTCGCTACGTGTCGGAGATCTCCTCATTCCTCGGACCGGATCGCGATGTTCCTGCTCCGGACGTCGGCACCAACGCACAGGTGATGGCGTGGATCATGGACCAGTACTCCACCGGTGTCGGTCATGCGACGCCAGGCGTCGTCACCGGTAAGCCGATCGAGCTCGGTGGTTCGCTCGGGCGCGAATCGGCCACCGGCCGCGGCGTGGTCGAAGCAGCGGCGTTGATGTTGGCCAAGCAAGGCAAAGATCTCGCCGGGCAGCGAATCGCCATCCAGGGATACGGCCAGGTGGGCATGTGGGCAGCTCGACTTGCCGCGGCTCGCGGTGCGTTGATCGTCGGAATCTCCGATGTGAGTGGCACCGTTCATCATGCAGGTGGACTCGACCTTGCCAAGATCGATGCAGCCATCCGCGACGGAGCACGAGGTGTATGCGCCGCTGGCGTCGGTGATGTGGTGGCACGAGGGTTGGAGGGCTCACCCGCGGTCTTTGCACTCGATTGCGACATCGTCATGCCGTGTGCTCTCGGTGATGCAGTTCACGAAAAGCAAGCAAACGAGATGAAGGCCAGGTTGGTGATCGAGGGAGCAAACGGTCCACTCACCCCAACGGCAGATCTCATCCTTGCCGACAAGGGTGTGACCGTGATTCCCGACGTGTATGCCAACGCCGGTGGCGTGACGTGTTCATACCTCGAGCAGTGTCAGAACTTTGCCCACCTCTCGTGGGACGAGGACCAGGTGAATGCACGCGTGATCGACTTGATGCGCAGTGCTTTCGAGCGCTTCCATTCGTTCGCCACGGAGAGCAGACTGCCCTACCGCTTGGCTGCCACCGTGCTCGGCGTGAAGACCATCGCCGACTCGCATCGCATGCGGGGTTTGCACCCGTAAATGCGAAAAGGGCGGGGAGCCGAAGCCCCCCGCCCCATCGAACTACTGCTTAGTTGCCACCTTCGGCGAGTTCCACCGTGATCGGTGCATAACCCTCACCGTTGATGTCGACCATCATGTCGGCGAGCAGAGCATGCGCTTCCGCCACGATGTCGTTGGTGTACGCCTCGGCGTCCGGAGCAGCGGTGAGAACCGTCGTACCCTCGAGGTTCTTCGCCTCGAGCGACAGGGTCACTGTGCGATCCCAGGCCTCCGCGTTGATGAAGCCCGAGCCCTCAGCGGCCGGCCAGATCAACTTGTTGACCTCGTTCATCTGCCACAGCTGGTGACTGTTGCCGAGCTTCGA
>JAFMFC010000093.1 GCA_017856375.1 Ilumatobacteraceae bacterium
CACCCCGTGAGGTGGGAGACCGGTGATCACCCGAAGTCGAGGAACTCGCCGAGGAGGCTCTTCGTCTTGCTCTTCTTGTAGGGCTTGCCGTGCTTGTCGTAACGCACCTTGTAGCGGTCGTCATCATCCCAGTCGTCGTCGTTGCGGTACTGGCGATTGAGTGGCGCGGTGATGGTGGGATTGCCACCGGAAGCCCGCTCGATGATCTTGTCGAGTTCACCCCGATCGAGCCACACGCCTCGGCATTCGGGGCAGTAGTCGATCTCTATTCCTTGGCGATCGGACATCACGAGTGATGTATCTGGGCATGTAGGGCACTTCATAATTACTTGCTCCTTTCGTTGGTAGACCTTCTTCGGATGAACAACTTGCGGGTCTCCTCCAGCCACAGCACGCTGGACGCGACGGCCACGCACACGAGCCATTGGCTGAGGGAGATCGAGGTGGTGTCGAACAAACGCTGCATGAACCCCACGTGCGTTACGCCAATCTGCAGCACCATCACCGCGGAGAGTGCGATCCACAACCACCGGTTGCTTAGCGTGTGTCGGCTGAACACGGTGTTGCGATCACTGCGAACGTTGAGGATGTTGAAGAACTGGAAGAGCACGAACGTGTTGAACGCCATGGTCCCTGCCACCGAGGCAGTTCCTGTCTTTGCTGCCTCGCCTGGTGCGAGGGCGAGCACGAGGAGCGTGCCTACTGCCATCACGCCGGAGGCAAACGCCACGGCGGTCCAGCGCTGTGGCGTGAGGATGCGCTCTTTCATGGGGCGCGGGCGTCGTCGCATGATGTCAGACTCGGCCTTGTCGAGACCGAGCGCCATCGCTGGAGGACCGTCCATGATGATGTTGACCCACAGGATGGCGATCGCCGCGAACGGCTTGCCCCCCGCGATTCCAAACGCGGAGGCCGCAAGGAAGAGAAGTGCAAAGCCGAGGGTGGTGCTCAGCTGGAAACGCACGAACTTGACGATGTTGTCGTAGATGGTGCGGCCACGCTTCACCGCATTGACGATGGTGGCGAAGTTGTCGTCGGTGAGCACCATGGTAGCGGCCTCCTTCGTTACCTCCGTTCCCGTGATTCCCATGGCGACGCCGATGTCGGCCTTCTTCAGCGCGGGTGCATCGTTCACGCCGTCGCCCGTCATCGATACGACGTTGCCCTTTCGTTGGAGCGCGGCAACAAGACGGAGCTTGTGCTCGGGCGCAACGCGAGCGAACACCGAGATGTCGTTGATACGGCGGTCGAGTTCGGCATCGTCCATTGCGTCGAGTTCGGTTCCGGTGACTGCCTGAACCGGGCCGTCGGAGAGTTCAAGTTCACGGCCAATTGCCTGTGCGGTGACAGCGTGATCGCCGGTGATCATCTTCACCGCAATTCCTGCCTGACGAGCCTCGGCAATCGCAAGCTTGGCCTCCGGTCGCGGAGGGTCGACGATGCCGACGAGTGCAATGACAACCAGGTCACCGATCAACTCGGCAGGGTCGACGCCTGAGGAGGTGAACTCTTCCCACGACTCGGGAGTGAAGTCGCGTTGTGCGACAGCAAGAACTCGCAAGCCCTCATCGGCGAGGCGGTCGTTATGGGCGAGCAACTTCGGTCGTGCAGTCGAGATCGCCTCTGCAGTACCGTCCTGACCGATCACCGACTTCGCCTTGCCGAGGATCACATCGGGTGCACCCTTCACGAACAGGCGCACCACCTGATCGCCACTCGAATCGGGAATCTGGTGGAACGTCGCCATCACTTTGGTTGCGGAATCGAACGGCACTTCTGCCAGTCGCGGGTGGTGGGCGCGGAGAGCCACCACGTCGAGCCCGCCCTTGGATGCCAAAGCGATGAGCGCGCCTTCTGTGGGATCGCCGACGAGCGACCACTTCCCGTCCTCAAGCCTCGTGACGGCGTCACTGCAGAGCGCCATGCCGAGTAACGCATTGGCGAGGGAGAAGGGGGCGTCGTCGGATTCGTGACTGATGGAACCTTCCGGCGAGTAGCCCTCTCCAGTGACGCGAAGTTCGCGCTCCTGCACGATCAACCGGCGAGCAGTCATTTCGTTCAGCGTCAAGGTGCCCGTCTTGTCGGAACAGATGATGCTCGTGCACCCGAGCGTCTCCACGCTCGCGAGTCGCTTCACGATGGCGTTGTTGCGTGCCATCTTGGCCACACCGATGGCGAGCGTGACCGCGGTGACAGCGGGAAGTCCCTCGGGAATCGTCGCCACGGCTAGGGCGACGGCGAGGTTAAGTAGATCGGCAATTTCGTCACCACGGAGCAGACCGATGCCGATCACCGCGGCGACGATCAAGCCCGACAACTTGGCGAGACTGTGCGCGAGCCCTTCCAACTGCTTCTGCAGCGGCGACTTGTCTGTCTCGGTGGAGCCGAGCAATCCGGCGATGGCACCCATCTCGGTGTTCATTCCCGTCGCCGTGACGAGGATCTCGCCCCTGCCACGAGTGACCGTGGTGTTCATGAACGCCATGCAGGTGCGGTCGCCGATCGCCACTTCGGGCTTGGCCACGATCTCGGTCGACTTGGCAACGGGCTGACTCTCTCCCGTGAGTGCCGCTTCTTCCACCTCGAGGTTCGCGGCGAGCAACACCCTGCCATCGGCAGGCACGCGATCTCCCGCCTCCACGAGCACAACGTCGCCGGGCACCACGTCCGTGGTGGAGATGAGGAGGGTCTCTCCACCACGTCGAACGCGAGCATTTGCCGTCAGCATCTTCTTCAATGCATCGAGCGATGCCTCCGCTCGGTTCTCTTGGATGAATCCGATGACGGCATTGAGGAGCACCACCACCAGCACCACGATCGGTGTCTTCAATTCGCCGGAGACAACGAAGCTCACCACTGCGGCGACGAGCAAAATGATGATCAGCACGTCACGGAACTGATCAAGGAAGCGCAGAATTCCGGGGCGCCGTTTCGTCTCCGCAAGTTTGTTCGGTCCCACCTCCGCAAGTCGTGTGGAGGCGGCCGTAGGGGAGAGTCCGCTCGAGGTGTCTACCTCGAGGAGTGCAGCAACGTCGGTCGGTGCGAGCGTGTGGTGTGGGGCGTGCGTGCGAGCATCGACGACTACGGACTGCATGAGACTCCTTCGGATCGAATTCGATTACCGAAGGTCTCTCCCTTTCCACCGGGCCGGGCCTAGGCCGTATTGACGACTCCGGTTCGCAACTTTCGTTGCGGGGATACTCCCCTTCGACTCAAATTCTATGGTCGGTGCCCGGGTGGTGCTGTGCCGAGCGGAAATCGTCCCGAAGTTTCAGGTGAGTGGTAGTCCTAGCTCGTAAACCAGGGCAGGCGACTCGGATTCCCCGTCGGGACATTTCTTGCCGGCGAGCCCCACCATCTGGAGATCTGCACGTTCCGCAGCGGATCGGGACGCGCGGTTGGGCTCGGCAATCTCTGCCCGAAGCGAATGGACTCCATCGAGGCGTGCAGCAATTGAGGTCAGGATCTTGATGGCAGTGGACGCGGCACCCTGCCGACGGCCCCATGGTGCGACCCAGTAGCCCACAGTTGCCACCCCACCGTCGATGTTGTGGATCGAAGCAACGCCGACTGGCCTGTTCGAACGGGTGTTTTCAATGACCCGAACGAAGTATTCGCCACTCGAGCCCGAGACGAAGGACCGTGCGTTCTCGATCGTGTACGGGCGTGGCGCGACCGTCCAGCGAACAACTTCCGGATCCTGGCAGGCCTCGGTGATCCAGTCGATGTCGTTCATCTGGAGCGTTCGTAATCGGTGCGACAGCAGCTCGAAGTACAACTGCACCACCAATGTGTCGTCATCTATTTGCTCGCCTGTTCCCGTCCAGTAGGCGAAGTGACTGGCTCGGAAGTCTGCCGCGTTCAAGTCGCCCTCCGCCTCGGCAATTGCAAATTCGTCGGGAACATCGATGAATCGAGTGATTTCGGTTCGAGTCACACGCAACGTTGCCGCATGATGTCCTGAGTTGTCCACCATGGCCAGGCACTCGCCGACGAATTCGACCGGTTCACCTTCCTTCTCGTAGTCGCGCAATAGCCCTGCAGTGGCGCGCTTGTTTCCGTTGAGAATGAAATCAATCAACTTCGATCTGCTCTCGCCGGGTGTGCCGAACTCGATGGTGCGCAAGTCGTCGACACGAGGAAACATCCGTCGCAGGGTAATGGTCGTAGGTGTGATGTGTCAGCGCATAGGTTGGCGACCATGGATTTCGTTCCCGATCTTGCCGTGGACGCACCACTGTGGTTGGCACTTCTCACGGTGGGAGTGAATGCCGCAGTTGGCTCTTTGCGCGCGTCGAAGGAAGAGGCTCGTCAGTGGGACATTGTGGGCCTCACCACGTTCGGGTTGTTGATGGGGTTGGGCGGCGGATTCATCCGCGACTTTCTCATCGGGAACCTTCCCGTGGAGAGTCTCCGCACCCCGTGGTACCTGGTGACGGTGCTGGGTGTGATTCTGTTCGTGCTGGTGTTGGGCAATGTGATTTCTCGTGCCCGACTGCTCGTGGCCTTGCTCAATGCACTCGCTCTCGGACTCTTTGCGATCACGGGTACGGCTTATGCGTTGCGCGAAGGATTGCCGGTGATTTCATCGGTGTTCGTCGGGGTGGTATCGGCAGTGGGTGGAGGAGTGCTCGTTTCAGTGATGAAGGACGAGGTGCCAGGCATCCTCCTCACCAGCGCACCGAATGCGTTGGTTGCGTTGTTGGTTTCGGTGGTTTACGCAACCGTTCATGTTTGGGACTCGCGATTGGCGGGTGTTGCCGCGATTGTCGTTGCAATCGCCACCTACGGCTTAGCTCGGGTGTTGGGTATTCGTACGCGACGCGCGGTTGACGCATCGGCACTGCTGCTCACGCGAACTCGATCGAAGCGCTAGCCATGCATTTGGAGCGGGCCGCGCTGTTGGTTTCGTCATACGACGAAGGAATTCGGTTCTTTGTTGATGCGTTGGGATTCGAGTTGCTGCAAGACGAGGCGGGGGTGGACG
>JAFMFC010000094.1 GCA_017856375.1 Ilumatobacteraceae bacterium
TTGGTCATTACGCCACCCTTGGTTTCAATTCCAAGTGAAAGCGGAGTGACGTCGAGCAACAACACGTCCTTCACGTCACCGCGCAACACACCGGCTTGAACAGCGGCACCAACAGCCACCACTTCGTCTGGGTTCACGGTGCGATTTGGCTCCTTGCCGGTGAGGTTCTGAACGAGATCCTGCACGGCAGGCATTCGTGTTGAACCGCCGACGAGGATGACGTGGTGGATCTGACCCTTGGACAGACCGGCGTCGGTGATCGCTTGCTCGAACGGCTTGCGGCAACGCTCGATCAAGTCAGCCGTCATCTCCTGGAACTTGGCACGCGACAGCGTCTCGTCAAGGTGCAACGGACCATTTGCCGTTGCCGTGATGAACGGCAAGTTGATCTGAGTCTGCTGCGTTTGCGACAACTCGATCTTCGCCTTCTCCGCCGCTTCCTTCAGTCGCTGCATCGCCATACGATCAGCCGAGAGGTCAACACCGTGCGCGGCCTTGAACTGCTGTACGAGCCAGTCGATGACTCGCTGATCCCAGTCGTCACCACCGAGGTGCGTGTCGCCATGGGTGCTCTTCACCTCAAATACGCCGTCACCGATTTCGAGCACGCTCACGTCGAACGTTCCACCACCGAGGTCGAACACGAGAACCGTTTCGTCTTCCTTGCCTTTGTCGAGGCCATACGCCAGCGCAGCCGCGGTCGGCTCGTTGATGATGCGCAACACTTCGAGACCCGCAATCTGGCCGGCCTCTTTGGTGGCGGTGCGCTGGGCGTCGTCAAAGTACGCGGGGACGGTGATCACTGCTTGCGTCACCGTGTCGCCGAGGTATGCCTCGGCATCGCGCTTCAACTTCATCAATGTGCGCGCGCTGATTTCCTGCGGGGTGTAGCGCTTACCGTCGATGTCGTCGGATTTCCAGCTCTCTCCCATGTGGCGCTTGATCGAGCGGAACGTGCGATCGGGGTTGGTGATCGCCTGACGCTTGGCCACTTCGCCCACCAGCACTTCGCCTGCCTTGGAAAAGGCGACGACCGATGGGGTGGTTCGAGCTCCTTCCGAGTTGGGGATAACGACAGGTTCGCCGGCTTCCAGCACGGCAACGACTGAGTTGGTGGTTCCGAGGTCAATTCCGACGGCCTTTGGCATGGGGGACTCCTTGTTTTTGCGTTCTTGTCTTGGGGGTTCTGAGGATCCACACCATAAAGGCTGATTTTGAGCCTTGACAACCCGTACTCCAGAAATCTTGAGCGAAAACCACTCAACATTTGTCCCGTCTTCCCCAAACCCTGGTGGGATCTACGATTGCCCCATGGTCGGCACCCTTGTCCTGCTTCGCCACGGCCAAAGCACGTGGAACGCCCTCAACCTCTTTACGGGCTGGCACGACGTTCCCCTTACCGAACAGGGTGTCGCTGAAGCCAAGGCCGCCGGGCAGGTCATGCGCGAGGCGGGGTTGAGTTTTGGGGCCGTCCACACCAGCCTGCTCCAGCGCGCAATCGAGACGAATCGACTGGCGCTTCTAGAAATGGGGCAGCCAGATGCACCAATTCAACGCACCTGGAGACTGAACGAGCGCCACTACGGAGCACTGCAGGGTCTCGACAAGAAAGCCACCGCCGAACGCCACGGCCCGGAACAGACACTGTTGTGGCGACGCAGCTTCGACATACCGCCACCGCCCGTTGATTCGACGAGCCCTGAACATCCTTTGAATGACCCCATGTATCAGCAACTAGTGCGCGAAGGCCTTGATCCCACGCTCCTTCCGGCAACCGAGTGTCTGAAGGATGTGCTCGAACGAGTCCTTCCGTATTGGAACGAAGTGGTCGTGCCGCAATTGCGCAAAGGCACGAATGTGCTTGTCACCGCACACGGCAACTCGTTGCGTGCTCTGATCATGCATCTCGAGTCGATGAACACTGATGAGATCGTGGATTTCAACATGCCGACCGGAGTTCCTCGTCGATATGAATTCGACGAGGCAATGAGGGTTCGAGGTGTGAAGTTTCTCGGTGATCAGGAGGCAATCGCCAAGGCCGCAGACGCAGTGGCGCGCCAAGCCGGGCACTAGGTTTTAAGGCGATGGAAACCGCACCAACCGAAAAGGCTCCCCGCCGCCTCAAGCCGTACCAGATTTCGATTGCCCTCGGCGTCGGCATCGGCGTGTTCACCATGATCTCGGGAATCGTTCCTTTGATTACGGGATGGGAAGGTGATTCCCCGATCCACCGCAATGTGTTCGGTGGCATCCCAGGACCGCTGAAGATCGCGTTCTACACGATCATCCCCGTGATGTTGATTTGGGGCTCGCTGCGTTTCGCTGACCGAATCCGCAACTGGGAGCGTGGCGCACCCGACAACCGCAAGACCACCAAGAAGAACGTCAAGCGTCGTCTCGCCGATTACCGCGCTGGTGTGTACATGCGCACCTTGTTGCGCGACAGTGGCGCCGGCCTGATGCACTCGATGATTTACTTCGGATTCCTCGTGCTGCTCGGAGTTACCACTGTCCTGGAGATCGACCACCAGATGCCGCCCGCACTCAAGTTCCTCCATGGCGACGTGTACAAGGCGTACGCCTTCGTCGGTGACTTCGCCGGTCTCGTGTTCACCGGTGGCGTGGCGTGGGCAATTGTTCGACGGTACTTACAGCGTCCGTATCGCATTCGCATCAAGTCAAAGCCGGAGCACGCTCTCATCCTTGGTGTGCTTTTCGCAATTGGTGTCAGTGGCTATGGCGCCGAGATGTTCCGCATCGCCGAAGGTCAAGCCTCGGGCGAGAACCTCGATTACGAGAAATGGAGCTTCGTCGGTTACCCGCTTGCGCAGCTCGTCAATGGCGCCTCGGCCGACACGCTGGCGCTCTGGCACCAGGGCTGGTGGGTCTTCCACGTGCTCACCTTCATCGCATTCCTCGCGATTCTTCCGGTGACGATGCTGCGCCACGTGTTCACTTCGCCGCTCAACATGTACTTGAAGGATCGCAACCGCCCGAAGGGCGCAATGAAAGCCATGCCGAATCTCACCGAGACCTCTCTCGAGACGTTCGGCGCACATGTCGTCGAGGACTTCACCTGGAAGCAGCTGCTTGATCTCGACGCGTGCACCATGTGCGGTCGCTGTACGAGCGTGTGCCCGGCGCACGCCACAGGCAAGCCGCTCGACCCACGCGAAATCGTGTTGAAGAGCGGCGAAGTGATGGCTGCCACCGCGGCGCACGCACCCGGCGGCAAGGTGTCGCCGCCGCTGAGTGTGGATTCAGAGATCACTGTCTCGGCCAACTCGTTGTTCGAGCGCATCACCGCAGAAGAAGTCTGGGCATGCACATCGTGCAAGGCATGTGACGAGATCTGCCCGGTGAACATCGAGATCCTCGACAAGATCCTCGACATGCGCCGCTACCTCGCCCTGATGGAGAGCGACTTCCCCGCCGAGCTCGGCAATGCGTATCGCGCAATGGAAAACCAGGGCAACCCATGGGGCATGAACCAAGGCGATCGCGCGGAGTGGGCCAAGGATCTGGATGTCGAAGTGCTCGACCCGTCGTCCGCGTTCAACCATGAGTACCTGTACTGGGTGGGCTGTGCCGGATCGTTCGACGACAAGAACAAGAAGGTCACCCAGGCGATGGCCAAGTTGCTCAAGCGAGCCGGTATCGATGTGGCCATTCTCGGCCCGAGCGAGATGTGCACCGGTGACAGTGCGCGCCGCTCTGGCAACGAATACCTGTTCCAGATGTTGGCGATGCCCAACATCGAGATGCTGAACGGCATGGGCGTGCGCAAGATCATCACGCAATGCCCGCATTGCTTCAACACGCTTGCGAACGAGTACCCGCAGCTGGGCGGAAACTATGAAGTGATCCACCACTCACAGTTGCTCGAACACCTCATCGACTCGGGCAAGTTGGATGTTTCCAACGCCACGCTCGAAGAGCGCATCACCTATCACGACTCCTGCTACCTCGGCCGTCACAACGACGTGTACATGGCGCCACGCAACGTGGTGTCGTCAATCAAGGGCGTCGAAGTGGTGGAAATGCAGCGCAACGGCACGAAGGGCATGTGCTGTGGTGCAGGCGGCGCACGCATGTGGATGGAAGAGAGCATCGGCACCAAGGTCAACGATGAGCGTGCGGCGGAGGCCATCTCCACCGGCGCATCGCGCGTGGCCACTGCGTGTCCGTTCTGTTACATCATGCTGGATGACGGCGTGAAGGGCGCGGGCAAAGAAGAGCATGAGGTGCGCGTTGCCGACATCTCGATCCACTTGCTCGAGGCCATCGAAAACGGAGAGCGTCAGCGAGCCGAGGGTTCGGCTCCTCTCGCTTCACCCGTGTCGGGCGACTAACTACTTCGAGAAGTTTTCGAAGTAGCGACTCGGCGTTGGGCCGCGCTGCCCCTGGTACTTGGAGCCCTTGGCTCCTTTGCCGTACGGGTTGTCTGCTGCCGTAGTCATCGTCATGAAACTCACTTGGCCGATCTTCATGTTCGGATACAGCGTGATCGGCAGGTTTGCCACGTTGGAGAGTTCGAGTGTGATGTGACCGTCGAAACCCGCGTCGATGAAGCCCGCGGTCGAATGAATCAACAAGCCGAGGCGACCAAGAGAACTCTTGCCTTCAACGCGTGCCACGAGATCATCGGCCAGTCCGACTCGCTCGAGTGTGCTCCCGAGGACGAATTCGCCGGGGTGGAGCATGAACACACCGTCTTGTGGAACTTCAACCAGTTCGGTGAGCTCGGTGAGATCCTTCTTCACATCGATCACCCCGGCAGTGTGATTGCGGAACACGCGAAAGAGGTTGGAGAGTTTCACATCGATCGACGACGGCTGCAGACACGACTCGTCCAGCGGATCGATGATGATCCGCTTGGCTGCGAGAGCCTCGCGAATGCTGCGGTCGGAGAGAATCACG
>JAFMFC010000095.1 GCA_017856375.1 Ilumatobacteraceae bacterium
CCGAAGAGGTGGTGCGACAACTTGATCCCACTTGGGTAGGGCTCGACCGTGATTCATGGGGGATCGATCACGGCACCTGGTCGGTTCTCGTGCACATGTTTCCTGACGCGGACATTCCCGTGTTGCAGCTTTCGATCGATGCGACAAAACCGATGTCGGAACATCTTGAACTTGGTCGACGACTCGATGGCCTGCGTGATTCGGGAGTCCTCGTGGTCGGGAGCGGAAATGCGGTGCATAACCTCCGCATGCTCGACTGGAGTGCGCCGGATTCGGCATTCGACTGGAACGACGAGTTCGATGCGCTCGTCCGAGGCATCATGCTGGACTCTCCCGAGCGGATCCTCGAAGTGGAGGGCGACCGCAACTTCCCGCGTGCCGTGCCCACGCCCGACCACTTTCTGCCCCTCGTGTACGTGGCCGGAATCGCTGCCGAGTCGGGTAACGCGGTGCGGGTACTGGTAGGCGGTCCCCAGTTTGGTTCGCTCTCAATGACCAGTTTCGTCGTCAACTAAACGCCAAGCCCTGATCGACGCGCCGTCTAGCGTGTCGCGCATGGATTGGCTCTCTGACCCCGCTGCATGGACGGCGCTTGCCGCACTGCTCACACTCGAAGTGGTGCTAGGCGTCGACAACGTGATCTTCATTTCGATTCTCGCCTCGAAGCTCCCGGCCGAGCAGCAGGACAGGGCCCGGAAGGTCGGTCTGCTCGCCGCAGGTGGTTCGAGGCTGGTGCTGCTCCTCGGGGTGGGTTGGATCGTGACGTTGAAGAAGGAACTCTTTGAGGTGTTCGGCGTCGGCTTTAGTGGCAAGGAGTTGATCCTCTTGGCAGGAGGACTCTTCCTGATTGCCAAGGCCACCAAGGAGATCCACCACAAGCTCGAGGGCGAAGCGGAGCACGGTTCGGCGCGAACCGCCCCGACGTTCGGCGCGGTGATTGGCCAGGTGCTGGTGCTCGATCTTGTGTTCTCGATCGATTCCGTGATTACCGCGGTGGGAATGACGACATACGTACCGGTGATGGTGATCGCCATCGTGGTTGCGGTGATCGTGATGCTGGCGGCATCGCGGCCGATCTACCAATTCGTCAATCGCCATCCGTCCGTGAAGATGCTCGCTCTCGCGTTCCTGCTCCTGATTGGCATGACATTGATCGCAGAGGGATTCGGTCAGAAGATACCGAAGGGTTACATCTACGCAAGCATGGCCTTCTCGGTGTTCGTCGAATTGTTGAACATTGGTACTCGGCGAAGGAAGAACAAGAGTGAGCCGGTGCATCTGTACCAGCGGATCAAGGCTGACTAATCAATCGTTAGCGTGGTGCCGTGGTGCACCACGATGGGTGATGCGACGTTCGGTCTGACACCCGATGGGGCGCGAGCGAAGCTCCTCGTCGATGGACCGAACGAGTTGCCAGAATCAGGATCGCGGAGCGTCATCAGACAGCTTGGCGACTTGTTCGGTGAGCCGATGCTCCTGTTGCTGGTGGCTGCGGGCGTCATCAATTTCGTGCTCTCCGAGCCCCTGGACGGTGTGTTGTTGTTTGCCTCAGTGCTCGTGGTGATGGGGATTTCCCTCTATCAGGAGGGCAAGACCGAGAGGGCGCTGATGGCATTACGTGACATGTCGGCGCCCCGTGCGCTCGTGGTCCGGGGCGGTCGACGAATCTCCGTGCCGAGCACGGAGGTGGTGGTCGGTGACGTGCTGATTCTCCAAGAGGGAGACCGAGTGCCCGCCGATGCCGTGCTCGTGGATGCCACCAACGTGATGGCCGATGAGTCCCTCCTCACCGGTGAGTCGGTACCCGTAAACAAAGTGCCGGGCCGACTCGACGATGTGCCGGAGCAGCCAGGCGGCGAGCACAAACCGTGGGTGTACTCGGGCACGTTGATCGTGCGGGGACGAGGCACGGCAGTGGTCACCGCAACGGGTTCATCAACCGAGGTGGGCAGGATCGGAGTTTCACTCGGAACGATCTTCCGTGAACGGACACCACTGCAGCGGGAGATTCGCCGATTGGTTCGCGTCATTGCGGTACTCGGTATCGGCGCCGCTGTTGTTGTCGTCGCGGTGTACGGAATCACACGTGGCGAATGGCTCGAAGCCGTACTCGTCGGTATTGCCGTCGTGATGTCGATGATCCCCGAGGAGTTTCCCGTCATCTTCACGGTGTTTCTCGCACTCGGCGCTTGGCGAATGTCGAGGATGCGTGTGCTGGCGCGCAAGGCGCCCGTGATCGAGGCACTTGGTGCAGCGACGGCCATCTGTGTGGACAAGACGGGAACCTTGACGATGAATTCGATGGAAGTCAACGAGGTGATCGTCGACTCTCGGGTCGTATCTCTCGGGCTCGGTGCACTCGACGAGGAATCCCGCGAAGTGGTGCGTTTCGGAATACTCGCATCCTCGACGAACCCGGTGGATCCGATGGATCGGGCATTTCGTGAACGGGTGAACCTGCTCGACGGCGGTGAGCGGCGGATTTCGTCGATGCAATTGTTGGTGGAGTATCCATTGCTCGAATCGCGACTCGCAGTAATCCAAGTGTGGCGGGGGTCCGAAGGAGATGTCGTCGTTGCGGCCAAAGGCGCACCGGAGGCGATCATCAAATTGTGTCGACTCGCTGACGGAACCAAGATCATGGATGCGGTGCGTGATTCGGCAGGGCGTGGTCATCGGGTGCTCGGTGTTGCACGAGCTGACTGGCCGCGTGATGCCAAATTGCCGACCGATCCTGCCGACTTCGAGTTTCATTTCCTGGGACTGGTGGGACTCCTCGACCCGATCAGGCCGGGTGCGCGCGAGTCAGTGGATGTCGCCAAGTCGGCAGGCATACGGGTGGTCATGATCACCGGTGATCACCCATCCACTGCAACTGCAGTGGCGAACTCGATCGGTATCGACGGACAAGGCGGTGTTCTCACGGGACTCGACCTCGACCTCATGTCGGACGATGAGCTCGCGCGGCGAATTGGGGAAGTTGGTGTGTTCGCGCGCATGGTGCCCGGCCAAAAGCTCAGACTCATTCGTGCACTCAAAGCCAACGGCGAGGTGGTGGCGATGACCGGTGACGGTGTGAATGACGCTCCAGCTCTCCGAGCCGCAGACATCGGCATTGCCATGGGTGGTCGTGGAACGGATGTCGCCCGAGAGGCGTCTTCACTCGTGATCACCGACGACGACTTCTCGTCGATCATCGAGGGCGTTCGACAGGGGAGGGGAATCTATGACAACCTGCGCAAGGCGATGTCCTATGTCGTCGCGGTCCACGTGGCGATCGTCGGAGTCGCCCTCTTTCCCCTCATTGATCGGGAGTGGCCACTCGTGCTTCTTCCCCTCCAACTTGCGCTTCTCGAGCTCGTGATTGATCCTGCATGCTCCATCGTGTTCGAGGCCGAGGAACACGACCCGCATGTGATGACTATTCCGCCGCGGGATCCCCATGCGCCCTTGTTCAGCCGCACTCGCCTCCTCATCTCCGCATTGCAGGGGCTGGCCGTCCTGGCTTCTGTGGTGTTGGTCTACGTGTGGGCGATGCGCGGCGATCGGGGGAATGACGTGGTCCGGTCGCTCACGTTCGGCACGTTGGTGTTGTCGAACCTCGGGCTCATCGTCGTCAACCGATCCTGGCGACTCTCCGTGCTGCGCACCTTTAGGGAGCGGCGCAACCACGCCATCTGGTGGTTGCTCGTCGTCGTACCCCTGGTGCTGGTGGCGCTGCTCTTTGTGCGCCCGCTCAGGACCGCCCTCGACTTCGGTGCGATTGCAGTGACCGATCTCGCGGTGCCGATCCTTGCGGCAGCGGCGTCAGTCGTGTGGTTCGAGGCTTACAAGATGATCCGTTGGCGAGGGGTGGCGACTCGGCAATAGTGGAGGCGTGTCGAGTGGCCCGCCGCGTCTCGGTCTTCGCGAGAACCTCCCGCAGTTTCTCCTGCTTGTGGCGGTCAACGCCCTCGTTGGAGGGATGATCGGTCAAGAGCGCACGATTGTCCCGCTGCTTGCACAGGAAGAGTTCGGCCTCACTGCCTATTCATCGGCGCTCACCTTCATCGCCACCTTCGGCATAGTCAAAGCGGTCACCAATTTCTTCGCGGGAACGCTGTCGGATCGCTTCGGTCGCAAGCCGGTGCTCGTCGGCGGATGGTTGATCGGTTTGCCGATTCCGTTGTTGTTGATGTGGGCTCCTGCTTGGGGATGGGTGATCTTTGCCAACGTTCTGCTCGGCATCAATCAGGGGCTCACGTGGTCGACCACGGTGGTGATGAAGATCGATTTGGTTGGACCCGCCAAACGCGGTTTGGCAATGGGTTTCAACGAAGCTGCGGGCTACGGAGCAGTTGCCATCACCGCATTGGCGACGGGGTGGATTGCCAGCAACTACGACCTCAGGCCCGAGCCGTTCTACCTCGGCGTCGCCTTTGCAGTGTTGGGCACCGGATTGTCGATTGCATTCGTCCGTGAAACGCATGTGCATGCGCGACACGAGGCGGCGAACCACGCCGACACAGCCGTCGATGGATTGACGACTCGGGAGATCTTCACCCTTACGTCGTTCAAAGAGCGCGCCCTTTCTTCATGCAGCCAAGCTGGACTTGTCAACAACCTGAATGACGGCCTTGCGTGGGGATTGTTTCCGCTGTTCTTTGCCGATGCAGGGCTATCTGTTGCGCGCATTGGTGTACTTGCTGCGTTGTATCCCGCGGTGTGGGGTCTCGGGCAGATGATCACGGGAGGACTCTCGGACAAGATCGGTCGGAAGCCATTGATTAGCAGTGGAATGCTCTTGCAAGGGGTGGCAATCGCGTTGATTGCCGTATTCGACTCGTTTGCGGGCTGGGCATTCGCCGCGGTGTTGCTCGGTGCGGGAACGGCCATGGTGTATCCCACCTTGCTCGCGGCAATCGG
>JAFMFC010000096.1 GCA_017856375.1 Ilumatobacteraceae bacterium
GCACACGAGCGTTCCATGCAACATCCAGCCAATGCGATAGAACAGCGCCGGCGAGAGCGTGAGCATCATCGATCCGGCCAGCACCACACGCTCATCGTTGGTGAAGAGCGACACGAGCCGACTCGCCCAATATGCGTGCAGTCCGACGGCTAGCGCTATCCATATCCCGATGTACTGACTTGGGAAACTCGTAACTTGCCAAACTGGCGAGAGCACGAGGGGAACGAGGGCGTTCCCCCCGATCATTTCGGTACCCCACGACTCACCGTAGTTTTGAAGCGCGAGAATCGGCCAGCGAAAAATGGGTTCTTGCCTTGCGAATTGCCAGATCACCTGCTCGAAAGCGAGATCTCCACGCCGCAGCCAAGCCGTGTTTGACGGGTCGATGCGATCGAAACCGACGAATACTGCCCCGATGATGCTGCCTACGACCAAGTACCACCGTCGAGGCGACCGTCTCCAGGCCAACATCATGACGTTCGCTCTCTGATCGGATAAATCACGTACAGCCCGTCCACGAACACTGTGTCCATTGATTTCGGAAGCAAACGTACGACTGGCCGCCATGCATCACGACTCGCGGTGATGTAGACGGCGTTCTCGTCGAGATCACCCGTCGCCAGCGCAAGCTCGAGTCGTTCATTCTCTCGAGTGACGATGTCACCAACGGGTCGCGATCGGTATGAAAAGTTCGTCGGCAAGTTCGCCTCTGCCGCCCACCACATGATGTCGAACCAGTCCTGAGTCTCTGCGAGCACCGCAGATTGGGGGGCGGTGCTGGGCCCCTGCACGTCGAATACGGGATAGAGCACTACGCGATCGGCCGCAGCTTGCCATTTCCCCCAACGAGGATCCTGCAGGACACTCCACGTCGCTTTCGCTCGCACCACGCCTGTTTCGCTCAAGACCGTCGCGGGGACCCTGTCTACGACCTGGAGCAATGCGATGCAGACGGCCAGTGTCGGTACGAAACGCCGGTATCGCGAACCCATGCGCGAGACTCCGACGACTCCAGCAAGGATCAGCAAGTAATACGGCAACCAAGCCAATCTGTTGGCGACTCGCACCACTTGGCGGAGGGACTCGGCCCAATCTGGTAGCGGATACTCCAACGACCATGAGCCGAACGAAACCTCGTTCGACAGCGACACGAGATACAGAGCTGCCGATACGCAAACCAGCGGTAACCAGTGGCGCGCCAGTCGATACCGTCTCGTCGTGAAGACGAGCGCCGCGAATCCGATTGTCACCAACGACCCGAGACCGAGGTAGGCGAACTCCTCTCCGCCAAAGTCGCGAGCGACGAGAGCCCCGACGCTCAGGCGAAACGTCCCGACACCTACGACGTTCTCCCCCCATGACAGGTACCCGAAGGCTGCGTAGGCCGCCAGGCTCGGCGCAAGAATTAGCAGAGTTCCGCGAACGAACTGCATCGTGCTGGGGCGTCGATCGTGAGCCATCCACAATGCAACAAGGTGAGCGATGACCACTGCAACGACGATGACGAACAGGTACGCATTGATCGATAACGACAACAACAGCAGTCCTGCGAGCCGCGCGACGCGGAATTTTTCGTCCAGATAGAGGGCTACTGCCAGCAGAATCAGCCAGTGTGCAACGAGGTCATGATGCCCAAGTTGAGAAAAGCGGAAACTCAAGATCGGGGCGGTGACGAAGAGAAGTACCCCGACCCATAGAACCAAGCCAGTCACCTTGAGCCTCGAGAGGAGTACATAGGCCAGAACTCCCTGCAACACAAAGCAGGCAAGCACCCACAGTCCGAAATATTGGAAATGTGTCGGAAGGACAGGATCAAGAAGTTTTACTGCGAGCCCGAGCGGAACTACGCCAGACTCGTTGAACATCGTGGACCAACCGACTCCGTAATTCGGCAAGCTCGTGATCGGCCACTGCCACCACGACGTCTGTCGGAAGTAGAGCAAGTTGGTGTACGCCGACGACAGGTCGCCCACACGCAGCCACTCAACGTTCAACGGGTTGAGCCGGGCAGGACCAACAACGACTAAACCCCAGATGGCACCGAGGAGTGCGGCGAGTGTTCTCGGTGACTGTGTTGCAGCCCGGGAGATCCAAGCCGATACACGCATGCCTGGATGCGAGACTAATGCGGTGGAAGAACTTCGATCCGCACGCTTGAAGTCCACACGACTGGACTCGGCTGATTGGGCATTGTCATCGCTGCTCTCGCTCACATGGGGATCCTCGTTTCTTCTCATCGCTGTCGCCATAGACCACCTTGATCCGATGATCGTTCCATTCGGTCGCGCTCTCATTGGTGCAATCGCTCTTGCGATGTTTCCTGGCGCGATGACACCAGTCAGGAGAGGTGATTGGACAAGAATCGCGGTTCTCGGTCTTGTTTGGATGGCGATTCCTTTCTGGCTGTTTCCACTGGCAGAACAGACGGTGGCCAGCAGTGTTGCCGGGATGATGAACGGCGGATTACCGGTGGTGATGGCGTGTGTCACCGCGATCTGGATACGTCGACTGCCGAGTTTGCGTCGTACGGGTGCGATTCTGCTCGGCTTCGCAGGAATCGTCGTCGTTGCAATACCCGCGATGCGCACTGACGCCGCGGGTGAGGGATCAATTGGCGACCCAACAGGAATCGCCTATCTCTGTATCGCCCTGCTTTGCTACGCGCTCGGTGCAAACATCGCGCGTCCGCTGCAGGCTCGCTACTCTCCTGCGAGGCTGTTCGTAAGGGTGCAGTTCTTCGCCGCACTTTGGACGCTGCCCTTCGCGGCGTCCGCGGTAGATGACTCGCAATTCACGTGGTCGGGCCTACTGGCACTCACCGTGCTCGGAGTATTCGGAACGGGAATCGCGTTCGTCGCGTTCGGCACACTCCTCGAACGCACAGGATTGGCGCGTGCGATGATCCCGACCTATTTCACCCCAATTGTCGGCCTGGTTCTGGGGTCAGTGTTCCGCGACGAGCATGTCGCCCCAGTCTCTGCGATCGGGATGATTGTCGTCATCGTTTCCGCGTGGATGATGAGCAAGCCAGACGGTCGAGACGTGACACTTGACGATTCGCGTCGCTAACGGCGCCCTACCACTTGTTGTGCGATGACACGAACCGGCGTTCGAACCACGGCGCGGAGAGCACCAATCACGAGGTCGCGCCTTCGAATGGTTGAGGGTTGTTCGTGATGAAGCCGTCCAAAGAGTGAGATGATCTTGAACTGGCGAGCCATGAGATTCGAACCCCACGAGTCCGCGTGGACTCTGAACGCTCCGACCCGGATACCTGTCCAGAACCCCTGGTACTGCATGAGCAATCGCGCGTAGAAATCCAGGTCGATGACGTACTCACCCCGAAACCCTCCGATGCTGTGCCACGCTTCTTTTCTGAACATCACCGCAACTGGCTCTCCGATTGGATTCGCCCCCGACGAGACGACGGATCGAAGCAAGTCGGTTGACCGCAGCTTTTTCGGATTACCAAAGGGACGGCCGGGCCGAAACACGGTTCTTCCATTTGGGTCAATGACGTCACGATCGGAGAAGCAAAAAGCCACGTCACTTTCGCAGGCTGATATCGCACTCAACTCAGATTGAATCGCGTCCGGATACAAGACGTCGTCCTGCCCCATCACCTTTACGAACGATGCGACACCTGCAGCGACGGCGTTGTTCCAGTTTTCTGCGATGCTCCGGCCTCGTGGCATGTGGACCACGCGAACTCGTTCGTCGCCGATTGCATTGACGAGCTCGAGCGTCGAGTCTGACGAACCGTGGTCCGAGATAACCACATCGAGATGCGGATGACTCTGACTTAGCACAGAATTCAACGTCTCGACTATGAATCGTTCTCCGTTATACGTCGGGATACACACAGAGACCAACATGGTGACGGTTCAAAACTAATCATTGCGTCTCAGCGCCGCTGACCGAGACTGAGACGTTAGATCTGTCGCCGCGGCTAAGGTGAAAAGGTGACGGCTTCGGATGAGAGCGCTTATGCGCGAAGGCTCTATGGCATCAGCAATCGATCTTGGAAGCGCGTGCTAGCCCCGATAAATCCCTACCGAATTCACATCAGACTTCTCGTTAGGGGTCGATGTCTAGATGTTGGTTGTGGCTTTGGCCGCAACCTCGGATACCTCGGAGACCCGCAACATGTCGGAGTTGAACCGAATCAGAGTCTTCGAGAAATGGCAACCAAGCTGGGACACAAGGTGATAGCGCCCCACGAAACGAAGCAAGAGCTGCGGAACGAGGAATTCGACACGCTGATCTTTAGTCACGTTCTCGAACACTTGACACCCGACCAGCATCCAGCGATTCTGCGTGATTATCTTCCTTATCTGAAGGTCGGCGGGCTCGTAGTTGTTCGCATCCCACAACGCGCTGGATTCAACAGTGATGACGATCATCGTTTTTTCTGGACAGATGGCCTGATGGAAGAATTTCTTCTCGGCCACGGCTTAAGCATCACGAAATCTGGAAGCTTTCCATTTCCTGAATTCTTTGGGGGATTCTTCAAGTACAACGAGTGGTTTTTCGTGGCTACAAAGAGTTGACCCACTGCAAAACAGAGAATCGGCCTAACCCCTTCGGGTCGAGCAGTGCCTCCGCTTCTCGAACGCGACTGCGCATCATCATCGCGGCAAGATCAGGGTGTGCCGCAGTGCGTTGCCACTCGGCTCGACCTTCGGCCACGAGCGCATCGATGCCGTGCCGACGCAGAAACTTGGCTTGCGATGAAATCATGTCGGGGGTCGGCAGCTGGTCGACGGCCACTTCGACGGTGACGTCCTGCTCGCCCACTGCCGAGAGATAGTGCACTCCCCGCTCGTGCCCGCGATACGTGCGTAGCCACTCTC
>JAFMFC010000097.1 GCA_017856375.1 Ilumatobacteraceae bacterium
GCGTTCTCCTCCACGTCGGGCAGATCGGCAGGACGTGGATCGAGATGCACCACTCCATCCATCAACTCCATGATTTCGGCAACCTTGTGCGGGTTCGCCGAAGCGCAGACGACGCGAAGCACTAGCGAGTAATTGCGCGCGGAACAGGAGGCGAAGCGAGGATCGATGACTGCATCGCGAAGATTCGCTCGATGCCGCTCGAGGCAAGACCGAGCAACCCGTCCAGTTCGGCACGCGAGAACGCCTTGCCCTCGGCAGTGCCCTGTACTTCCACGAACGACGGCTCACCGCCATCAATTGATTTCAACATCACCACGTTCATGTCGACCTCTGCAGTGGAGTCCTCCACATACGGGAGATCAAGCAACGGCGTTCCGTCGTGAATGCCCACGCTGATCGCTGCGCAGAGTGAGTGCAGCGGATTGCGCGGAATAGCGCCCTGTTGCACCAACCTCGTGAGTGCATCGTGCAACGCGATGTAGGCGCCACAAATGCTCGAGGTGCGCGTACCGCCATCGGCCTGAAGCACGTCGCAATCGAGCAGAATCTGTCGCTCGCCAAGTGCTTTCATGTCGCATGACGATCGAAGTGCACGGCCAATCAAACGCTGGATCTCGACGGTGCGACTGCTTTGCTTGCCCTTCGCCGCTTCGCGATCGACCCGCTCGGGAGAAGAACCGGGAAGCATCGAATACTCCGCCGTCACCCAACCCTTACCGGTTCCTTTCATCCAGCGCGGCACGTCTTCATCCACCGACGCGGTGCAGAGCACGCGGGTGCGCCCGAACGACACGAGCACCGAGCCTGCCGCCATCTCGGTGAAGTCACGCTCAAACGTGATGGGCCGGAGATCCTCTGGCTTTCGCCCGTCGTGTCGACTCATGATTCGTTTCCCTTTCGTGCTTCGTTCAACTTCGGCGCCACCCACGGTTCCGCGTGATCCAACTCGGGGCCTAGCAATCGTCGACCCAGATCTGCGAACCAGGCAATGTCTCCCGAGGAGAGGAACCGGTGCGATCCCTGCCCTTCTTGTCGAGCCAGGCCTTCATCTTCGAGCGCAGTCTTCACGGCGAACGCTGTCTCGTCCGCGCTGCTCACTAGCACGACGTTCGGACCCATCACCTCGCCGATCACCCGCGAGAGATACGGGTAGTGCGTGCACCCGAGCAACAGTGAATCGACGCCAGCATTGCGCACGGGAGCGAGCAGTCGTTCAGCCAACACCGTGACTTCGTCGCCCGAGGTTTGATCACGTTCAACGAACTCGACGAACCCGGGACATGCCGCGGAGAACAATTCGACGGAAGCGCCAGTCTCACGAATGGCATGTACGTAGGCACCAGACGAAATCGTGCCGACGGTGCCGATGACACCGACCTTGTTGTTGTGGGTGACCCGCACGAGCGCTCGCGCGCCGGGCTCCACCACCCCGATGACGGGAACTGGAAGTTCTCTCGCGAGCTCGTCGAGCGCAACCGAAGCAGCTGTATTGCACGCCACCACGATCAACTTGGCGTCGAAGTCGCGCACCAGGCTCCATGCCAACTCGTGCGCATAGCCACGTACTTCGTCAGCTGGCTTGTTGCCATACGGATAGCGACCCGTATCGCCGATGTACACGAGGTTCTCCTTTGGCAGGAGATCGATCACTGCACGGGCGACGGTAAGCCCACCGAAACCCGAATCGAACATGCCGATCGGAGCATCCAGACGTTTCGGCATCGCCCCCTCACTTTACGCGCGCCACATAGTCTCGATTCGTGCTTCTCGCCACGGCCCTTGCCCTCGGTGCTGCGGTGTTGCATGCGACATGGAATCTGATCGTCAAACAAAGTGGCGATCGACAGATGGCGTTATGGGGTCAGTTCACCATCGGCGGAACGATCTGTGCCGTGATCCTCGTCGTATGGTCCCTCGTTGACTCTCCACCGGAGATTGCGTGGCCATGGGCAATGGCGAGTGGAGCGATGCATGTGCCCTACCTGATGACATTGGCGCGCGCCTACAACCGTGGCGACTTCTCGATGTCGTATCCGATTGCTCGAGGTGCCGGCGCACTCGCCGCAACCCTGGGCGGCATCCTGCTGCTCGACGACTCGCTCTCGACCACTTCATTGATTGGCGTGTTGCTCACCGTTTGCGGATTGCTCGTGCTCGCGCGATCAGGTTCGCTCCAGTCGATACTTCCCGCTCTCGCCGTCTCGATGACGATCGGCACCTATTCGGTGATCGATGCACATGGAGCCCGCGAATCGAATGCCATCGCTTATTCGATGGCACTTCTCATGTGCGCTGCGGTGATGGTGTCGCTGTGGGCGCTCCTCACGAACCGCAAGGCGATGCTGCCCACGCTTCGCGCACACGGCAAGACACTTGCTTTCAGTGGCACCGCATCGGCCGTTGCTTACGGCATGGTGCTCGTAGCGCTGCAACACGCACCAGTGGGTTACGTGGCAGCGCTACGCGAATCGAGCGTGGTGATCGCCGCGTTCGCCGGTTGGAAAATGTTGAACGAGGGAGATCACCGCGTGCGACTGACCTCCGCTGCTCTCGTCTTCATCGGCCTCGCCACACTCGTGGCCGGCGGATAGCGCTTCAGCGAGGCGCGACTAGAAGTAGATGATCTTCTCGGCTGCAGCTTCGGCTGCGTCGAGATCGTCGGTGTACGCACCGGTGGAGAGGTACTTCCAACCGCCGTCACACACGATGAACACGATGGTTCCTTCTTCGATTTCACTCGCCACCTTCACCGCTCCTGCCAGCGATGCACCAGATGAGATGCCGGCGAAGATGCCGCATTCGCGCACGAGTCGGCGCGTCATCTCAATCGACTCGCGCGGGCGCACCACACGCTTGCGATCGAGCACATCGATTCCATGCCAGTTTTCGAAGATCGGGGGGATGTAGCCCTCGTCCAAGTTGCGCAAACCTTCGACACGCTCACCAAGCGGCGGTTCGACGGCGACGATCTTCACGTCGGGGTTCTGTTCCTTCAAGTAACGACCGACACCCATCAACGTTCCGCTCGTGCCGAGACCGGCGACGAAGTGCGTCACTTCGGGGACGTCGCGCCAAATCTCCGGGCCGGTGCCCTCGTAATGCGCGCGGGGATTCGCATCGTTTTGGTACTGATGCAAGAAGCAATACTCGGGGTGTTCCTTCGCTAACTGCTCCGCACGGCGCACTGCGCCATTCGAGCCCTCTTCACCCGGCGTGAGGATGATTTCGGCGCCAAACACGGAGAGCATCTGGCGACGCTCGATCGACACGCTCTCCGGCATCAAGATCGTGATCGGGTTGCCCTTCACTGCGGCAATTGCGGCGAGCGCGATACCCGTGTTGCCTGACGAAGGCTCCATCAACCGCTGACCGGGGCTGAGCACACCCTCTTTGATCGCCGTCTCGATCATGTTCTTCGCGATGCGATCCTTCACCGAACCAAATGGGTTCTGCCCCTCGAGCTTGGCCATCAGGCGCACGCGCGGATTCGGCGACAACACGCTCACATCCACGACCGGCGTGTTACCGATCAGATCAAGCACGTTTTCGAATGGGGGCATGATCACCTTGGGGAGGGTCGGGGCAATTGTTGACTGCACTGGTCAGAATTGTAGCAATTACCCCTGAACAACCGCCCAGCCGTGCCGGGTATTCCCCGCCCGGGACTCCCTAATAGATGGTCAGGGACGTCTCGGTGATCGTCTCCCCGACAATCCGATAGTTGCGGGGTTCCGGCACTCCCCGCCTCAACGTGACGATCATGTAGTGCCAGGTGGGATCCGGCGCTTGAGCCACATCGGTGGGGCTTGGATAGGCCTCCGTATGGGTATGGCTGTGCACCACGCCCATCACCTCCAACCCGCGGTCTTCGGCATTGCGTTCAATCAACAAGTGCTGCTTCGCATTGATTGTGTACACACGCGCCGACTTGGCGACATTTTCGGTGGGATGAAACTCGAGCACCTCACCGAGCGAACCCTTGCCCACGAGCAACCCACATGCTTCGTGCGGATAACCGGCAATGACGTGCTCGCCGATCTGATCAATCACCGTTTGCGGTATGCGTAACGGACGAACCTCGGACATTGCGTTTTGAGGCTAGCGGTAGCCTCATTTATCCCTATGGATAAGGGCGAACGCACCCGTGGCGATGCTCTGGTAGCGAGCAATCGAAAGGCAAGGCACGACTACACCATCGTGGATGTGGTCGAGGCCGGCATTGTGCTGCTCGGAAGCGAGGTGAAGAGCGCCCGCGCCGGCCAGGTACAGCTCGCAGACGCCTATGCGCACGTCATTCGCGGCGAGATGTTCCTCGAGGGAATGCACATCGCCCCCTATCAATTCGCCGTGGGCGTGGGCAGCCACGAACCGGTTCGTCGACGCAAGTTACTGCTGCATGCCGATCAGATCCGCCGACTTGGCGAACGAATGGCCCGGGAACGACTGACGCTCGTACCGCTCGAAGTGCGCTTCAAGAAGGGTCGTATCAAAGTTGATCTCGGTCTCGCGAAGGGTCGACAAAAGGCCGACCGTCGGGAGGCGATCGCCAAGAAGGAAAGCGAACTCGAGATGCGCCGTGCTCAAGGTAGGGCGCGCAAACAGGCGCTCTGACAACGCGTCACCGCACCCGTACACTGAAGCGCGTACTACCAATCACGGGGCTGACAGGTTTCGACGTCAGTGTCGCTGGTCGGGCGTGCGACCCGAGTTGCTCAGACTCGTAAAACGGGGCAACAACACAACTGCCAACAAGCAGTTCGCTCTCGCCGCCTAGTTCCTAGGGGGTAGAGAGCAACCGTGAGCCGCAAGGTCGCACGGGGCCAATTCACCGCA
>JAFMFC010000098.1 GCA_017856375.1 Ilumatobacteraceae bacterium
GTGGTTGGTCAATTGATTCCCCTTCGATTCCCGACGTCGCCTCAAGCTGATGAAGTCTCTCGGGGCGCTTGTGCGCCACCTGGGTAGTGAGGTTTGGAGCAATGGTGAGTAGTAGGTTGCGAGGCATGTTCAGAAAAGCTCAATGGTTGAGCCTTCTTGCGACAACCGCGATCTTTGTAAGTCCTACTGTCGCCAGAGCGAAGCCAGTTATCGATGAAGCGATAACGCCTCAACGATCAATCTTTTCATCCAGTGGAGTATTCACGGGGCTGCTCGACGCTCCGACCGGGGACGCCTTTTTCAATCCGCCTTCACCGCTTCCTGGTCGTCCGGGGGATGTAATTTGGGCGGCTAAGTCTCCGCAGCCATGTCAGGATCTGTTCGGTGCGCTGACAGGTACGTGCAACATCCCAATCCCGATTGTGCGCGGAACGAATCGCGCAGTGGAGGTTTGGCGAATTCTTCTGCACTCTATGGATCGAGCCGGTAGGTCTCGGGCTGTCTCTGCAGTTGTCGTTGCCGATCCTCCAACGTCAGCGAACTCGAGAGTCATGGTTACGCAGCACGGCTGGGCGGGAATGGGCGACCGTTGCGGAATTATTGGGGGTCAATTCGGTGGTGGATTTGCGAGTCTGGGAAATGCCGTACAGAACTACCTCAGCGACGGCTGGGTCTTCGTTGCTCCGAGTGCGCCAGGTGCCGCGGCCCCCGGTTTGACCACAAACATGGTGTCTGGAGATTCGGCGCGTTCACTCATCGACGCAGCATGGGCGACGCACTTATTTACGGGTGCGCGACGTGAGGTCGTGATGCATGGTCATTCGTTCGGAGGGATGATGGTGACCGGAGTTGGTGGTGAGGTCACCACTTACGCACCGGAGCTCATAATTAGGGGACTGGTCGTCAACGCCGCCTACGGTCTCACGGGTCCAAGTGTTCCAGGATTTGATGGTTCCAGAGGTGCGGTAATTGATAAACCGTTTGACTATCAGTCCGCAGTTACCAAAGCTGGAACGCTCGCTTTGGTTGCTCAATACTCACAAGCGTATGCACCCAGCTTCAAGGCCTCGAATTATCTGACGAAGATTGGTTTACGGTACATGAAGATAGTGACGGAGCTTTGTTCAGGACCTGCAGTCTCAGCAGTTATTGGACTTTCCTGGAAGGAGTTGTTCAAGAAGACACCGGAGGTGCCCGACATTGGTTCAATTTCAAGACTGTCCAAGGTGCCTGCTTGGTTTGTGGTTGCCGACGGTGACGAAATCGTAGAGCCACTTATGTCGTATCACGCGTATGTGTCAATGTGCGCGGCTGGTCAGCCAACGTATCTATCGGTTCTGGAGGGAAAGCACGGAACATCACTTGGCGTTTTGAATCCGCGAGATACCTCCGGGCTTAAGGGGTGGATTGCCGATATTGCGTCCGGCAATGCTCCGCCGGGAGCATGCGCGGCGATGCAACCGAAAATGGCGTCGTGGTACCCGTACAGCGCTACGCAGGTCGCGCAGGCATTCAATGTGAGGATGACATCTAAGGAAAAGGTGTCGGTAAGCGCCAAGGGGGCGTGTCGGGTTGGCAAATCACAAGTCGTTTCTGTCAAACCAGATTCGGCGTGTGAGTTGACCATCAAGGTGACTCGCGGAACGAAGACGATTGCGACTCAAACGGTCACGGTTCAAACACGTGCATAGAGACTGTCACGTGAAAACGGAGAATCCATCTGCAACATTGACCCTGTTTAAGACTCGCGATTACGTCTCGTCGCGCTGGTACGCGGTAATCGACTGATCACCCATCACGATGTCGGCCATCACCGCCGCAAACAACGCGGGAACCACGTAGATCGGACTACCGGTCGATTCAGCCACGAACACCACAGCGGCGAGCGGTACTCGATAGCCCGCGCCGAGGAACGCGGCCACACCAAGGAATGTGTAGAGCGACGCTTGCTCCGGGTGCAGAATCTCCGCCACGGCACGGCCCACCAGTCCGCCGTTCACGACGAGCGGTACGAAGAGGCCGCCGGCACCACCTCCATAGACCGTGAATGCGGTGGCAAGACTGCGCACCAGCAGTATCGCCGCAATCGTCCCGACTGCGAGTTCGTTCTCCACGAACAACCACTCACGGAACACCTGATAACCCCCTCCGATGCTGAGTGGTGCTCCCACGAGGGCGTTGCTCGCCACAACGAGTGCGGCTAGGCCCGTTGCACTGAAGCCCACGCGCACGAGCAAGAGTCGTCCGGGGGCGGATTTGGCGAATCGAATCATCTTCGCAAATGCGCGGGCGATCACGGCACAGACCGCACCAATCACCATGGCTCCGAGGACGTCGACGATCGAGAAGGTTCCCCCTGCCAGCGAATCGTGCACGAGGATCGGCGACGTGTCGGTGAGAGATGCGAACACGAGGTAGCTCGTTGCGCTCGATACGAGGGCTGGAAGCAGCATGTGGCGTGCCATGTCGTTGCGGTACGGCACTTCCAAGGCGAACACGGTCCCGGTTACGGGAGCCTTGAACACAGCGGATATCCCGGCAGCCGCACCCGCCACCATGAGCGTGCGATGGTCAACCCCTTGAAAATAGCGGGATAACCGACGCTGAAACGCCGTTCCCACCGCGGAGCCGCCGTACATCGATGGCCCTTCCAATCCCAGTGCGCCACCCGAGGCGATCGTGAGAACCGACGCCGCCAAGCGTCGTAGAGCGGCGAGGAGGGGGAGTCTGCTCTCTGGCCCATGAAACGCTCGTAGAAACTCGTCGGATGTGGCGGCGGAGACGGGCCGTCGAGTACGCAAGACCACGTTTGCGGCAACGAGACCTACCGCCGGAGTGATCGCCACCACCCATAATTGTTGATTGGATACGGTTTCGAACCCCCACTCCACCAACGCCTCGAGTCCGAAAACCCCCGCCCCGACGACACCCCCAACAGCAGCTGAAATTGCCACCACGGAGCGGGATCGTCGAACAATTCCAGAAATTTCGGCTCTCCGGTGAGCGAACGAGGGCAAATTACTTCGCCGCCATCGCACTCCCACGATGACAACGTTATTACGCAGTGGGTGGCCACGACGTGTCCGACCGATGGCACGCACGTCGAAGATGACAAACTGAGGGCGATGGTTGCACGCAGTTTCGAATCCGACTCAGGGCGCACGGTGGTTGCGCCGAATGGCGCACGAGTGCATGTGGATCACCTCGCCCAGAGCGACGTTCTTCGACGGAATTTCTACGAGGTTAGCTCCGGCGCATGGTGCCTGGTTGGAAACGGACTTTCCAATCAAACCTTCGTCGATGCACCGGAGGGAATCATCGCATTCGACACCGGTGAATCCGTGCAGGAGATGGCGGTTGCGCTCCAGGAATTGCGAACTCGCACCACACGTCCGATTGCCGCCGTGGTCTACACGCACTTTCACTACGTGGAGGGAACACGAGCGGTCCTCGACGAAGGCAATCACGCCGAACCTCTGCCCGTTTACGGACATCCACGGATTGCTGAGAACAAGTCCAGAACCGCCGGTGAGATCGCACCCGCCTACGGACGCGGTCTCGTCGAACAATTCGCAATCGTCATGCCGCCGGACGGCGCCGATGGATTGGTGAACGTAGGCCTGGGTTTTTCGTACCGCAACCCCGCCCATGCTCCGGCGACGCCGGGGTTCTTGCCGGTTACCCACGAACTCCCCGACGAAGGCGAGCTCACCATCGCGGGTGCGCGAGTACGGGTACGTCATTCGCCGAGCGACAGCGACGATTCCGTCAACTTCCTCTTTCCCGATCTGCAACTGTGTGTCCACAACACGGTGTGGCCGGTGCTGTTCAACGTGTTCGCCATCCGCGGAGAGGAGTACCGGGACCCCCGGGTGTTGATTCCAGGAATCGACAACATCATTGCCTGGGCACCGGAACATCTCATTGCCACCCACGGTCCGCCGCTATCGGGGCGGGAGAAAATTCGTGAGGCGTCGGAGCGATATCGCGACTCCATTCAGTTCTTGTGGGACCAGACCGTTCGGGGAATCAACAAAGGTTGGACCATGGACCAAGTCGCAGCGAACGTGTCGCTGCCCTCGTTGTACGACCAGGATCATTTCACCAGCGAGCGTTACGGCGTGGGCGAACACCATGTTCGACAGATCTATGCCGGTCTTCGCGGCTGGTTCGACGGTGAAGAGTCGAAGTTGTTTCCCCTGCAGCCCGAGAAACGATTCGAGAAGTTGATCGCTGGTTTCGGCGGCAGGGAAGCAGTGGCCAAACAGGCGAGCGCGGCGTTCGATGCGGACGATGTGCGTTGGGGGGTGGAGTTGGCCACGTGGCTCGCGCGGTCCGGCGTGGCAACAACGACCGACAAGGAGTTGCTGGCGCGCGGTCTTCGCCTGATTGCCGAACGTACGCCCGCCGCAAACATCCGCAACTGGGCGATCACCCGTGCCAGACACCTCGATGGCCAAACCCCGATGGATCGCTTCATGAGGCACACGTTCAGCTCGCGCACCATCGCGCACGTGACGGCAATCGAACTCATCCATACGCTTCGGGTGTTGCTCGATCCGACTCGCGCCGAAGGAGTTCGGACACACGTACGGTTCGTGATCGATGGTGAGTCCGCGGGCTTGCAGTTGCGTAACTGCGTCGCCGTCCCGACGGATGGATCCGGTGCAGCGGTCGAAGTGGCGATGACGCGA
>JAFMFC010000099.1 GCA_017856375.1 Ilumatobacteraceae bacterium
GCTCGGCTCACGACGGGGTCGTTGAACGCGCTGTCGATCATCACCGTGAGCGGGAGGTCGCCCCCAACCAGGGCGCTCGGAGCAACCGAGGCAAACACCATCGTGACTTCGGCGCGATCAAGCGAATACAAGTCCGCACGTTTGGGATTGAGAGTGGAATCAAGCACGGGTGCTGCACTCAACTGCCACACCTGCAATGTACCTGCCATCACCCTTCGCATGAAGTTGTTGACGTCGGCCAATCCCGCAGGCGTGGTGTCAGTATCAGGTGGAAGTTCGATGCCCCCACCGACACGTTCAGCTACTCCGTTCCATACTTCGCGATGACGTGCAAATCTCTGCGACTCCTTTTCGTTGGTGCGACGAGCCAGGAGAATGTCCACCACGCGATCGACCGGGTATAGCGCTTCGCCTGCATCGGCAAGCTTGGTGATGGTGCCGTCCACCGCCACGGTCGATACCTCGCGATCCAACAACACATCCACTCCGCCAAGCGGCGCGAGAAGATTGATCAGGTCGGGACGACTCAGCGCACCCGTTGCAACGAACGACACATCGAGAAGCCCCTGCACCTCGTTGGCCAACCCGGCGAGGCCATCGGTTGCGAACACATCCGCAAGGCGACGAGACACCTCCTGCTTGTTGGCATTCGCGACCTGTGCAACTTCGGTGGCTGCGCCGATCGGCAACATCACGACCGTGCCGCCAACGCCGTCGGCGGCAAGCGTGGCCACAAAGAGTTGACTCAATTGTCCACCTTGTCCGAGCGCAGCGACAAGAGCGGCGGGCGTATCAGGGATGCTGATGCTTGCGCCGGCAACGGTGGTGGACGTCCTGGAGTCGAGCAGTTGATTCCATGCCAGAGAGACACCAATCGGCAAGGTCAACGCAGCAGCGACACCCGCGGCAATCGCGATTCGCAACGCACGAAGCTGCCGTGATCGAAATGCGGTCACGAGCGTTGTACCGAAGCGCTGTCGTCGACGTTTCGTGCGTACAGGCCTCGCTCACGAATGACCTGTAGCACTGCCGGAGAGATGTTCGGCAGTGCTCCGACGTCGTGCTGATGATCGCGCAACTGCTCACGCAACTCCGTGCTACTCACATCGACAGGTGGCACCACCAGCAACTTCCATCCACGTTGCGCATCGGTGACGTACCCGGGTCGATCCACCACCACGATCGTGGCAAGCCTGCCAATCTCGGTTGACTCGTGCCACGACGGAAAATCGTCCACCAAGTCGCGCCCGATGATGAGGAAGAGCTCCGCATCGCCATTCGCGGCTCGCAACTCACGCAACGTGGTGACCGTGAAGCTCGGACCACCGCGGCGGATCTCTGCGTCGCTGACATCCAGCCCCGGTTCGCCAGCCACCAACGCACGTACCATCGCCAGCCGGTCGGCTGCAGGGGTGACGACCCGCTCCGGCGACTTCTTCCAAGGATCGTTTGCCACCACCAGCAGCACATGATCGAGCCCGAGCGAATCGCGAGCTGCCCGAGCCACGGCCAGGTGCCCCACGTGGGGGGGATCAAAGGTGCCGCCGAACACCCCGAGACGTTGCGGCACGCGCAAATTCTAGGAGTGATGCGCTCCAGCGTCCCCAAAGACGACGCGTCCGTCCTCCACCAAACCGCACAGCCACGCCGTTTGGTGCTCTACTAGCAGGAAGTTGGTGATTTTTGCAACATCCCCCTTGACATCGTGCGTGACATTCCTGTAACTTCGCTACTCCCCCGAATACCCCGAAATCCCCCCACAACCCCCCGACGCCACCCGAAACCCCTCGTGGGTGACGTGTGTCGTCACCCCCACAGAAAGCGCCAATTATGTCTGACTCCATCGGTCTGTACCTCAATGACATCGGCAAGGTTCCGTTGCTCAACGCCGAAGACGAGCGCACACTTTCGAAGGCCATCGAGGCCGGTCGCGTGGCCGAAGCCAAGATGAAGAAGGGTCAGCGTTCCGCGGCCCTGCGCAAGGATTTGCGTGACGCCAAGCGCGCCAAGGATCGCTTCATCCGCGCCAACCTGCGCCTCGTGGTGTCGATTGCGCGTCGCTACCCATTGCCACAGGGCATGGACCTGCTCGACCTCATCCAGGAGGGCAACCTCGGTTTGGAGCACGCCGTAGACAAATTCGACTGGCGCCGTGGATTCAAATTCTCCACCTACGCCACCTTCTGGATTCGCCAGGCCATCGGTCGTGCGCTCGACCAAAAGGCGAGCCTCATCCGTATTCCCGGAGACCGCTCGGCCAACCTGCGTGCCGCATTGCGTCAGGGTTCCGGCGATGCCGACGGACTCTCGGCTGAAAATGCCGAACTGCACCGACTCACCACGCCGGTGTCGCTCGACAAGCCCATCGGCGACGACGGCGATGCCACGCTCGGCGACTTGGTACCCAACCACGACATGAGCCCCGAAGAAGCCGTCATGTCCCGTGCTTCAGACGACATGTTGAACAAGTTGCTCGACACGCTCGACCCACGCGCCCGATACGCCGTTGAAGCCCGCTTTGGTCTCTTCGGTGGCGAGCGCAAGAGCTTCCGCGAAGTCGGTGAAGAGCTCGGCGTCACCGCTGAAGCTGCCCGTCGTCTCGTGAGCCGAGCGGTGGAGTCTCTCCAAGAAGACGCCCCCGACTACCTCACGGTCTAACGTCCACGTCGAAGCGATCTTCCCTCATGCCGGCCCTGCCGGTTGCGAGTGGTGTGCCGGGCCTGCCCGGCGGTGAACGATGTGCCGGCCCTGCCGGGCTGCGAATGACGAAAACGAAGATGTCCGTAGCCTGAAAGACGAGGTCGGCATGCCAAAGAACTGGACGAAAACCACGTGGCAGTCGTTGCCTGCCGCCCAGCAGCCCGAATGGCCCGACTCGGCAGCACTCGACCGGGCCCTCAAACAAATTGAGTCGTATCCCCCACTGGTTTTCGCAGGTGAGGCGCGCACGCTGCTATCGACCCTCGGCCAGGTTGCCAACGGCAACGCCTTCTTACTGCAGGCCGGTGATTGCGCAGAGAGTTTCGAAGAGTTCACTGCGGTGAACATTCGCGAGAAACTTCGCGTCATTCTGCAGATGGCAGTAGTTCTGACGTACTCCATGGGGGTTCCCGTGGTGAAGGTGGGTCGAATTGCGGGTCAATTCGCCAAGCCGCGTTCCAGCAACACCGAGAAGATTGGTTCGCGCGAGGTGCCGTCATTCCGTGGCCACATGGTGAACGATCCCGCCCCGCACGACGAAGCCCGCATTCCCGACCCGCAGCGGTTGGTGCAGGCATACCACCAATCTGCAAGCACTCTCAACCTCTTGCGCGCCTTCACCAAGGGAGGTTTCGCCGACCTCAATCGGGTGCATGCGTGGAACCAGGAGTTCGTGGCCACCAGTGCCGAAGGTCAGCGGTACGAGCAGATGGCAGCAGAAATCGAACGCGCGCTTGCATTCATGCGCGCCTGCGGTGTCGACACCGAGAGCCACAGTGCGCTACACGAGGTGGACGTGTACACCTCGCACGAGGCATTGATTCTCGGATACGAAGAAGCCCTCACTCGCCAGGACTCCCTCACCGGCCAGTGGTACGACTGCTCGGCACACATGTTGTGGATTGGAGAGCGCACTCGTCAGCTTGACGGCGCTCACATGGAATTCTTGCGTGGTGTCGGCAACCCCATCGGTGTGAAGATTGGACCGAGTTCCACCGCCGACTACGTGTTGTCACTCTGTGAAACCCTGAACCCCAACCGCGTGCCGGGACGCCTCACATTGATCTCACGAATGGGGGCCGACAAGGTGGAAGCATCACTGCGACCGCTGCTGCGCGCGGTCCGCGATGCCGGACACCCCGTGGTGTGGATTTGCGACCCGATGCACGGCAACACGTTCACCGCCGACAACGGACGAAAGACGCGTCACTTCGACGAGATTCTGCGCGAGATCGTGGGATTCGTCGCCGCACATCGCGCCGAGAACACGTGGCCAGGTGGCATCCATATCGAGCTCACCGGCGAGAACGTGACCGAGTGCTTGGGTGGTGTTGAGGGCGTTTCGCAAGGCGACCTTGACACTCGTTACGAAACGGTGTGCGACCCCCGATTGAACGCCCGTCAGTCGATCGACTTGGCGTTCCGCGTGGCCGATCTGATTCGTAACACGAAGTAACTTGCGCCCATGCGCGCCTTTGATCTCCTCGGCGACTGGCCGGTCGACAATGTGGCTGCTGCGGTAATCGACCGCCAGGGAGAAATCCACCTTCACGGCGACGAGTCGCGCGAGTATCGCCTCGCTTCAGTAACGAAGGTGATCACGGCGTGGACCGTGCTGGTTGCATCCGAGGAAGGCACCGTGTCGCTCGCCGATTCGCTCGGTCAGGAAGGCTGCACGGTGCGCCACCTCCTTGCGCACGCCGGCGGGTATCCATTCGAGGGTGAAACACCGGTTGGCCTGCCCGGCGCTCGTCGCATCTACTCCAACACGGGGTACGAGATGTTGGCGGCACACCTCGAGGAGCGAAGTGAAATGCCATTCTGGGAATACGTCGATGGTGCGGTCTTCGAGCCGCTTGGAATCGTGGCGTCGCCACAAAGCGGCTCGGCAGCCAAGGATGCACGCCTCGACATCGTGAATCTTTCGCTATTTCTTGCCGAGATTCGTCGCTCGCGATTACTGGCTCGCGACACGTTCACCGA
>JAFMFC010000100.1 GCA_017856375.1 Ilumatobacteraceae bacterium
AACGCGCTCTCTTGACGCCACTTTTCCAACCGTTCGTCGACAACGAGTTCATGCGCCTCGCCCTGGTGGGCGGGTTGTTGGTGGGCCTCACGTGTGCGATTGCCGGCACGTTCGTGATTCTGCGCGGGCTGGCCTTCGTGGGCGATGCGCTTGCGCACGGCATCTTGCCCGGCATCGCGGGCGCGCTGTTGCTCGGCATCTCCGGTGTGTACGGCGCAATCGTCGGCGCCATCGTGATGATGGGCGGCGTATCCGTGGTGCAGCGTCGCTTCAAGCTGTCCGGCGACACCGCCATCGGCCTGCTCTTCGTGGGCATGCTCGCGCTCGGGGTCATCATCACCTCGCGCTCGGAAACCTTCGTTGGCGACCTCACGCGCGTGCTGTTCGGTGAGTTGCTCGGCGTCTCGGGTGGTGACTTGGTGTTCCAAACGGTGGCGCTCGCCATCGTTGCCGCGATTGCATTCGTGGGGCGTCGGCCGTTTCAGTTGCTCTCGGTGGATGAAGGCCTCGCCACTACCTCGGGGTTCAGCGTGCGACTGTTCAGCAACCTGTTGCTCGCCATCGTCGCCATCACCGTGATCGCCAGTTTTCAGACGGTGGGCACGCTCCTCGTGCTCGGGCTCCTGGTTGCGCCCGCGGCAACGGGTGCGCTGTTTGCTCGTCGCGTGTCGTCGATGATGCTGATTGCAGCACTCGTCGCGTCTGCATCCGTGTACGTGGGCTTGCTTGCCAGTTATCACTTCGATCTCGCCGCCGGTGCGAGCATCGTGTTCACCTCGGTAGTGGTGTTCGCCATTGCGGCCACCGTTCGCGAGGTGATCAAGGGCGTTGCACATCACGATCACCACCACGAGCACCCGCACACCCACGGATCGGTACACGTGCGATGAACATCCATGCACGCGATCTCGCCGTTGGCCACGGCCATCACCCCGTCGTCGAACACATCTCGTTCGATCTCGCACCGGGCGACTTGCTCGTACTCATCGGCACCAACGGCTCTGGCAAATCCACGCTGTTGAAGACGCTGGCCGGCTTGCTTCCGGGCATGCACGGAGAACTCACGGTGCTAGGAGCAGAAGCAGGGAGCAAGCCGAATGAGGTGGCGTACCTGCCGCAACACCCAATCTCAACGCACACGCTCCCCCTCCGCGTGCAAGACGTGGTGGCGATGGGCCGTTACGCCGAACTCGGATTACTGCGACCGATGCGCAGCGTGGATCGCCAAGCCGTGCGCACGGCGATGGCACGAACCGGCGCCGATGTGGTGGCAACCACACCGATTCGCGACCTCTCCGGTGGTCAGCAACAGCGCGCACACCTGGCACAGGTGATCACCCGTGAGGCCAAGGTGTTGTTGTTGGACGAACCCACCGCAGGCCTCGACATCAACGGCCGCCGCCTGGTGGCCGAGATCATCGCCGAGGAACGTGCGAAGGGTTGCACCGTGGTGCTGGCCACGCACGAATTGAGCGACGCGGAAAACGCCACCGCGGTGATGTTGCTCGCGCAACGCGTGGTGGCGATGGGTCCGCCAAGCGAAGCGTTGCGCGACGACTACTTACGCGAGTGCTTCGGCTTCACCCAGCCACACTGACGCCTTCGAGCGCCAGCAACTTGCGTTTCATCGGCAAGCCTGCGGAATAACCGCCGAGCGAACCGTCGCCGGCCACCACTCGATGACACGGCACGATGATCGGAACGGGGTTTCGACCATTGGCCGAGCCCACTGCACGTGCAGCCTTCGGTTTGCCGAGCATGCGGGCTTCCTCGCCATAGGACACCGCCTTGCCGAACGGGATTCGTCGCAGTGTTCGCCATACCTCTAGTTGGAACGGCGTGCCGTGGAGATCGAGCGGCACGGTGAACTTGCGACGCTTGCCCGCGAAGTACTCGTCCAACTCGCGCGCTGCGAGAGCAACATTTCGTTCGGCCTCCGGCTCGCCTTTGACACGAGCCGCCTTGCCCCGATCGATGGACACGAGTCCCTTGGTCGAGGCGCGTAATACGAGTGAACCAACGGGCGACAAGATCGTCATGACTGACCACTCTGCGTTCATGTTGGGGACACTACTCATCTACCTACACCTGACACACTTGGCTCATGCCCACCCAAACCACCGCAGTGCTCACCAGCCCCGCACGCAAGCGCATCGCCCTCGTTGCCCACGACAACATGAAGGACGACCTGATCGCATGGACGCAGGATCATCGCGAGTTGCTGACGCGCCATGAACTCGTGGGCACCGGCACCACTGCGCGCATGGTCGCCGAACACACCAAGCTCGACGTGGAGCGACTGAAGAGCGGGCCGCTCGGTGGCGACCAGCAGATTGGCGGTCAGGTAGCCGACGGCAAGATCGACATCCTCGTGTTCTTCTGGGATCCACTCGAACCGCAACCCCACGACCCGGACATCAAGGCCCTGTTGCGCATTGCTGCGGTGTGGAATATTCCCGTGGCGTGCAACCGTGCGAGTGCGGACTTCATCGTGACGTCGCCATTGATTGGCGAGCCGTACGAGCGTCGCGTTCCCGAATACCTCTAACTCGTCTACAGCGAGCGCGGCGGAGGCGGCGGACCGAAACGATTCATCTCTGGGTCGCTCTTCATCAGCGTGAACGAGAGATTGAGTAGTCCGAGCACGAGCGTTGCGAGCAGCGCCACGCCACCGACGACGACGAATGCAACAGGCGCACCTTGTACTGCATTCTCGAGATCCCACTCACTCGACTTGGCAAGGTCGAGTGATGCCGCAACGGCAAACAGTACGAACGAGACGATGCCCACGACGAGTGTGATCAACGGCCAGATCAGCCACGTCCCACGGCGATTGGTGTCGTGTAGTCGGCGCACATTGACGGCTATGCCCGGTAAGAGCAACGCCAAACTTGCAATCGAATTCACCGTGTCATCGATGATCGACGTCGCGCTTTGCACGAGCACGGCGAACAACGTCCACCACCAGAACTCGGAGCGCGATGCGCGCCCCTTGAACGTGACGTAGTTGCGGAAACCCGACTTGATCGCGTTGACGAAACTCATTCCTTGCCTCCCTCAGGCTTTGGTTCTTTGGGCAAACCAAGCACGCGCTCCCCCACGATGTTGCGCTGGATCTGGCTGGTGCCTCCCCAAATGGTCTCAGAGCGGGAGAAGAAGAAGGCGGACATCATCGCGCTCGTTGGATAACCCTCACGTCGCTTGTCGCGCTGTGCACCCGGCCAACCACCATCCATCGGTCCGGTGTTGATCAGCATCGCATCTGCACCGTGGATGTCGATGGCGAGTTCCATTGCGCGCTGGTGCATCTCGCTCCAGAACATTTTGTTGGTGGCACCGAGCGCAATCACGCCCATGTCCTTTTTGTTTTCGAGCGTGGCGCCGAGAGAACGAAGGCCGTTGAACCGCAGGATCTGAATCTTCGAGAAGTACTGCATGAGGCGCTGGCGAATCTTCGGATCGCCGAGGAGGCCACGTTGGCGCGCAGCCTGCACCATCAACTTGTATTCCTCTTCGAAGCGGCGATAACCGGTAGTGGCGCTCATGCCACGTTCGAAGGCGAGCGTGGAGTTGGCCACTTGCCAACCGTTGTTCACGCCACCCACCACGTTGTCCTTCGGGCAGCGTGCATCGGTGAAGAACACTTCGCAGAACTCAGCCGTGCCATCGGGCTGCACGATGCCGCGCACTTCCACACCAGGCTGCTTCATCGGCACCAAGAGATACGAGATGCCTTTGTGCTTCGGCGAGTTTGGATCGGTGCGCGTGAGCAAGAAGCAGTAGTCGGCGTGGTGGCCTTGGGTGGTCCACACCTTCTGACCATTGATCACCCACTCATCACCGTCGAGCACGGCGGTGGTCTTCAAACTGGCGAGGTCGCTACCGCTGTTCGGTTCGCTGAAGCCCTGACACCAGCGCATCTTGCCGGAGAGAATCTGTGGCAAGAACTCCTTCTTCTGCTCCTCGGTGCCCCACTGCAACAGCGTTGGCCCGACGAGCGTGTCGCCGAAGAAGTCGGCGCGCATCGGCGCGCGCGCGTTGGCGAACTCCTCTGCCAACACGACACCTTGCAACACCGTGAGTCCCTTGCCGCCATATTCCTTGGGCCAGGTTGCGCAGATCCATCCGCCCTCGAACAGTTTGCTTGGCCACTCGTCATTGAACTTCTTGCGCTCGGCAGAGCTCATCTCGAAGCCCGGGTCCAACCATCCCTTGGGCAGATTGTCCTGCAACCATGCTCGTACTTCGGTGCGGAAAGCCTCGGCTTCGGGGGTGTAGGTCAACATGACGACATTCTGCCCTCGCCAGACGTGGCCAGTCCATGTGTGAGCGACTTCGCACTCCCCATTGGTGCAACAAGGGCATGGTTTAGAGTGAATGTCGTGACGATTACTGAACAATCTCCTGCCGGCACCGAGCGCTGGACCCACCAGTGGAAGGAGTTGTTCGAGGAGGTCATCAATACCGGCCTGTGCACCGGGTGCGCGGGGTGCGTGATTTCCTGCCCACATGAGGTGATCGGGTATCAGCACGAAGAGGGCCACTACAAGCCCTTCCACCTCGAAGAGGAACTCGGACTCGACAACTGCGTGCACGGCGAGAAGGGCTGCAC
>JAFMFC010000019.1 GCA_017856375.1 Ilumatobacteraceae bacterium
GTGGACAACACGCTGCTCTCCCGTGCGCTCGAAGCCGACGTCTTCGCGCCTTACGCATCTCCCCTGCTCGACTCGATCGACCCCAAGCTGCTTGATGGTGTTCCCGGCAACGAGGTGACGCCCGTCGACACCGGTGATGTCTGCATCAACTACGACATCGAGTGGTTTGCCTCACGTGGAATTGATCCGCCATCGACGTTTCGCGATCTCATCGATCCACGTCTCAGGGGTTTGCTCGTAGTCCAGAGCCCACTCGAGTCGTCACCTGGATTCGCATTCTTGCTTGCCACGATCGATGAATTCGGCGAAAACGGCTGGCAGGCCTATTGGGAGTCGTTGCGCGACAACGACGTCCTCGTTACGAGCGGTTGGACGGAGGCTTATTACACCGAATTCTCCGGGTCGTCAGGCAACGGATCACGCCCGATCGTCGTGAGTTACGGCTCGAGCCCGCCGGCTGAAGTCGTCTTCGCCGATCCACCGACGAGCGTTGCTCCCACGGCGGTTGCAGTCGACACCTGTTTCCGTCAAGTGGAATACGCAGGAGTACTGCGAGGGACCAAGCATCAACGAGAAGCAGAGCAGTTGATCGACTATCTGCTCGGCGAAACCTTCCAAAGCGATCTACCACTCACGCAATTCGTGTATCCGGTGAATCCGAAGGTGACCCTGCCAGAGGTCTTCGTTACACACGCGAAACGACCGACGAACCCCCGCTCGATGTCCCCCGCAACCATCACGGAGAATCGCATGACGTGGCTGGATGAATGGAATTCGGTGTTCAGGTGACCACCTATTCCCCGTATGCACGCGTGGCGCGGTTCACGTGGCTTCCGGCGGGGGCTTTGTTCATCGCGTTCTTTGTCGTTCCACTCATCGTCCTCATGCTGCAAGGAATCACCATGAGCGACATCACTCGTGTGTTTGGTGGCGCGATCCGGAGCGACGTTTGGTGGTTCACTACCTGGCAAGCATTGGCTAGCACGGCGGCAACACTGGCTGTAGCGATGCCCGCGACGTGGGTGATCGCACGACACGACTTTCCTGGTCGTCGCGCATTTGTGGCCCTGCTCACACTTCCCTTCCTTCTTCCCACCGTGGTGGTGGGTGTGGCGTTTCTCACCATCCTGCCGAGCAGCCTCCACTACACGGCACTTGCTGTCGTAGTGGCACACGCATATTTCAACGTTGCCGTGTTCGTACGGGTCGTCGGACCTGTCTGGGCGGGAGTTCCCCAAGCACTCCTGCACGCCGCTCAGACACTCGGCGCCACACCGAACATTGCCTTTCGCACCGTGACCGTTCCGTTGATTCGTCGCGCGTTGCTCTCCGCACTGGGCATCACCTTCTTGTTTTGCTTCACCTCATACGGCGTCGTACGCATTCTCGGTGGGCCGCAACTCGCCACCGTGGAGACGGAGATCTATCTGCGCGCCGTGGGTCTCGGCGACATCGGCATGGCCGTCGCGCTCAGCATCCTCCAGATGGTGGTTCTCGTTGCCGTAGCTATTGCATTCACCCGGCTCGCTGGTTCACGGAGATATTCGTTTGGAAACTCCACGCCTGCACCCAAACCATCGGGGCGAGTCGGCGTCATTGCAGCGATGTATGCAGCGCTCTTTGCGCTTCCCTTGGTCGTCGTGTTTTTCCGGTCGTTCAACGTCAATGGAACGACGAGCTGGTCGGGTTGGCGCCAGGTGTTCACGGGGGAATTCGGGGCGGCAGTTTTGCAGTCACTCGAATACGCGGTGGTGGCGGCAGCGATAACCATCGTCATTGGATTCGGCGTGGCCCACACTGTCGTTCAGCGCAATGTACGACTGCTCGAGTCGACCACAGCAGCCACTCTCACGATCTCTTCGGTGACACTCGGCCTCGCGTTGATCGTCACGTTCGACACCCCACCATTCGACTTACGTTCGTCGTGGCTGATCACCCCAATCGCACACGCACTCGTTGCGCTGCCGATTGTTATACGAACCATTACCCCCGTTGTTGCCTCGATTCCCGTCGGCCTCTCCCACGCGGCAGCCACGCTCGGCGCCTCGCCCCTTCGCTCGTGGCTCGGCGTGCAGTGGCCACTTGCTCGACCAGCAGTTCTCGCAGCCTCGGCAATGTCATTTGCGGTGTCCATCGGGGAGTTCGGAGCCACGAGTTTTCTCACGCGACGATCATCGGAGACGATGCCAGTGGCAATCGACCGTTTGCTGGGTAGGCCAGGAGACCTCAATCAGCTCGGCGCATACGCGATGGCAAGCATCTTGATCGTCGTCTGTATTGCGGCAGTGGTGTTGCTCGATGACAGGCGAACTGGAGACATGCAGTGAAACTCGAACTGATCAATGTCGGCGTTGATTACAACCACCAGGCATTCCTTCGTGGAATCAACTTACGTGTCGAGCATCGTTCGCGAATCTCTCTCGTTGGCCCAAGCGGATCAGGAAAATCCACTTTGCTGCGTGTGATCGCCGGAATCGAACGACCCGCCATCGGAAAGGTTCTGATCGACGAGATTGATGTCACGACTACTCCCCCGCATCTCCGCCGAGTGGGCATGGTGTTCCAGGACAATCAGTTGTTCCCTCACCTCAGTGTCGGAGACAATGTCGGCTATTCACTGCGGATCACCAGACGAGCAGATCGAACTGAAGTGATCCGAGAAATGCTCGATCTGGTTGGTCTCTCGGGATACGAAAGGCGTGATGTCAACGCCCTTTCGGGCGGCGAGCAGAAGCGAATTGCCGTTGCTCGCGCATTGGCGGCAAACCCCTCGATCCTGTTGCTTGATGAGCCTCTCACCGGACTGGACGAAGCGCTTCACGACCGACTGCTCACCGATTTGATCGCGCTATTCGAGCGTCGAGGGACCACGGTCGTTCATGTCACCCACGATGTCGCCGAGGCAAAGCGGCTTTCGTCGCGAGTGATCGACATTGCTGAACTCGTATCCTGACTCGCCAATGATGCACGAAGTGGAAATTCGCCAGGTTTCGGTGTACGAGATTCTTGATTTGCGCATGTCCGTACTTCGCGATGGAACTCCATCACAAAACCCTCGCTATCCCGAGGACGACGATGTCGATTCTTTGCACCTCGCCGCTCTACACAACGACATGGTGGTTGCCACCTCCACGTGGCTGCCCCGGCCATGGTTGAACGAGCCGTCGGTTCCGGCAACACAGTTGCGCGGGATGGCCGTGGCGAAGGGGCTGCAGAGTTCGGGCATCGGTGGCGTTCTTCTCCGGGCGGGAATTGAGCGCGCCGTTCAGTCGGGCTCACGATTCGTGTGGGCGCGCGCACGCGACACGGCCATTCGCTTCTACGAGAAGCACGGCTTCGTTGTCGTGGGTGATCAGTTCATCGACGAAGCCACGGGTGTCGGCCATCACCTCGTGTTGCTGGACGTTACTCAGCGATAGGAACGACGAATCGATAGAGCACGGTGCGGCCTGGCTCTGGTTCGGCCACCACGTCAAGACGCCACTCGCCGGCAAACGCAAAGGTGAAGTTTCCTGACCAGTGATTTGGCCCAACCTTCGCAAGTTTCATCTCGTTCGGCGGCACTCCGCGACTCGCCAGTGATGCACGAACCTCCACCAGTTCGATCCGACTCAACGACCCGCCTGGTGAATTGAACAACACATGCACTTCGGTCGAGCCCGCTCGGGCAGGCGAGATGGTGACATCGGCGATCACATCTCCACGAATGATCGTTTCGGCGAACGGTTCGATGGTGCTGGCCTGGGATGGCGGCACTCCCGTGAGCACGGCGGTGACCGCAACGATCAGTGCTCCAATCACTGCCTCGATTGCGACGCTCGGTCCAAGTCGAGTGCTGCCAACTCGCTGCAGAATTCGCCGCGACACCGCACCCAAAAGCACCAGAGCAATCACGAAGGTGATCTTCAACGCGAGTAGACGTCCATATCGGTACTCGAAGAGATCCGCTGCCGAGCCGAGAATGATCAGCGATTGCGCAATTCCCGTTGCGACAATCAGAGGAACGGCGAATCCCGACATTTGCGAAAACTGTCCAATGGTGACCGACCGCGATTCGACAAGCCAGGTCGAGCGGTCGACTGCCAAGGTCACCAATCCGCCCAACCAAAGGCCGACCGCAGTGAAGTGAACGACGTCGAGCACGACACTCACCAAGGCTGAACCTTGTGTGATGGCATGCCCAGAAGCTGACACCGTTGCCACATTGGCGATGAGGAGAAGGGAAGCAGCAACGCGCCATGCTCGTTTGTCACGCCACTGCATCTCTCGTAACAGCACTGCGAGCGCAATGAGCATGGCAACTCGCACGAGCTGCCACTGACCAAAGGCAGTACCCAACGTCTCGCGCAACAGGGCAAGGTCAGTCGCCTCGTAGATCTTCAACCCAGACGCGTGAGGGCCGTAGGCAAAGAGCGTCTGCACTGTGGCAAGAAAGGCGAATGACCACCCGCCCCACATCACCATCCGCGTGCGAAGCGACACTTTCGCACCCGGGTCGCGGGTGATCAACCAGAGTGCGCCGATGAGCACGATGATTCCCGCCAGCAAGACCCATCTAATGATGCTGAACAACCGAGAGAGCCCATGCTCTTCTTCGACGAACTTTGCCACCACACTCGAGACGTCCTGAGAAGTCGCACCAATCTGAAAAGTGAACGATCCCTCTACCGGATGACCGTCGGCTGACACCACTCGCCAAATCACGATGTAGGTCCCATCGCCGAGTTCGGGTGCATCGACACCGACTCGCTCTGCATCAACGCGCTTGGCTCGCGATGACGCGAGTTCGTCGCCCTCGAAATTGAGCACGCGAATACTGGAGAAACTCGTACTGACTTCTTCGTTGAAGGTCAGCGCAATACGACTCGGTGACTCGTTGAGAATTGCGCCCGACTTCGGTTCGGTGTCGACGAGTACAGCATGCGCAGTTACCGGAGAGCCGGTGCCGCCGATCAGCGCAGCGAGTGCCATCAATATCACGACAAGACGTAAGAACACTCGCATCTAAAAGGCCTCGGGTTTCGCGAGTCCGTCGACGTCAAGCCGCCCGAGCAGCCACGCAAGCCGATCGTGCGGCGCCAACTTCAACGCCTCTTCGGGCAACACCGTGAGCCCCATCGGCTTGCGCGCTCGCCATTGCATGACCTGGTAATCGAGATCCCTTCGCACGTAGTCGGGACTCCAGTCGGCGAACGAAACACTCGCAAGCAGATCGGAATGGTGTACCTCCGTCTCACGCCACCTCATGAATACGAGGTCGGAAATCTTTACCCGTGCGCCACCAGAGTGGGATTTGATCCCATGGCCTGACCACGCGGCAGGTGTTGCCGAGGACCAGGCAGATTCGAGCATGTAGATGGTCCTCCGGACATCGGCGACCAGATCCTTGGCACTTCGTGCGTGCCCTGATTCGATTGCTGCGTTGCGCGCAGCACTACCACCCTCGTACTGTTCCGCTTCTCGACTTTCGCCGGCGGCCGCAAACATCCGGGCATGACTCTCGGCATTGCGCGCAAGGTGCGTGAGCACATGCCCCCTCGTCCAACTCGGCAGTGCGGATTCTCCTCGGCACCACTCGTCATCGCGACCGTCGAGGTCGGCAAGCAATCGTTGGTGTGCGGCGCTGCAACCCGCTACGTGCGCGTCTAGTTCACGAGCCGACAGCTCGTCAGGCGTCGGCACAGCAGTTGGTGGATTCCGTGATCTTCATCACGTTGGCATCCGCGAGCACCGTGTAGACCTCCCACGGCTCGGAGTCCGGACCCTGCACCCACACCTTGTCTTGCACGGCAAAGCAACAGGTGGTGTTCTCCTCTACCGAAGTTTCCATTCCGAGAGCAGACAATCGGGTGATCGCCTCAGTGACGCGCTCAGTGGACTCCACCTCGACCCCGAGATGGTTGAGCGAACCCGGCTGCCCGGCTCCCTCGATGAGCACCAACTTCAGCGGCGGATTATCAATCGCGAAGTTTGCGTAACCGTCGCGCACTTTGGCTGGCTCGGCATTGAACAACTTGCCATAGAAGTCGATCGCTTCCTGCAGATTCGATACATTCAGCGCCAGTTGAACCCGAGACATGGGCACCTCCTCGCCCACAGCCTACGTAGCGGAGGTGCGTTGCGGGATGACGACCACCGTGCCGTCGTCCTCATGGTGCACCTTTACCTTCACGCCATAGAAGCGGGACAGCGTTTCCTCACTGAGTACCTCACGCGGCGTTCCTTGAGCAACGCACACGCCTTGGTACAAAAGCACCAGGCGGTCCGCGTACAAACCCGCAAGCGTAAGATCGTGCATCGCGGAGACCACGGTGAGACCGCGCTCGCGACGAAGGCGATCCACCAATTCAAGGGCGTGCTGCTGATGACCAATGTCGAGTGCACTCGTCGGCTCGTCCAACAACAAAACCGGTGCTTCCTGAGCAAGCGCGCGCGCAATCACCAGTCGCTGCCGTTCCCCACCCGAAAGAGTCCCCAGTCGACGGTTGGTCAACTTGGCGAGCTCGAGATGATCGAGCACGTCGTCCACGACGCGCCGATCATCTGCCGTCTCAGTGGCGAAGTGATCGACATAGGGATTCCTTCCCAACAACACGTATTCATACACCGTCATCTCCGGTGGGATCACCGGCGACTGCGGCACGTAAGCAATGTGCTGCGCGCGCCAGCGGGCTGAGGTTGCTGGTATCTCGGTTTGGTCGATGGCAATCGATCCCGAGTAGTCGACGAGTCCGGCGGTCGCACGAAGAATTGAGGACTTGCCGGCTCCATTCGGGCCGATCAGGCACAGCCACTCTCCCGAATGAAGAATGCCGTTGAACGCATCAACCGCCCGGTTCGAGTCGTAAGTGACCGCGAGATTGCAGTAACCGAGCGTGGTCATGCGGACGTCTCTCGGGTGCGCAGCAACAGCAAGAAGAAGGGTGCTCCGAAGAACGCCGTCACCACCCCGATCGGCGTCTCCGCTGGGTCGGCGAGCACGCGGCTCGGAATGTCGGCAAGAACGAGAAACGAACCGCCGATCAACACGCTCAGGGGAAGCACCAACCGATAACTGGCTCCAGCGAGCAAGCGCACCGCATGCGGAACGATGATCCCGACGAAGCCGATCAACCCGCTCACCGCCACGACTGCGGCCGTGCCGAGCGTTGCAGCAAGCACCACGACGAATCTCACACGGCGAACGTTGGCGCCGAGCGCAAGCGCCTCGTCGTCACCCACTCGCATGACGTCCAACAGTCTTCGGTGCAACAACAGCACCACGGTGCTCGCCACGACATACGGGAGGACCAGTCGAACGTCGCCCCATGTGGCACTCGACAACCTGCCGAGGATCCAGGTGTAGACCTGACGCACCACGTCGGTGTTGCGCTGCAGCACGAATGCCTGGATCGATGTGAGCAAGGACGTGACCGCGACACCGGCAAGCACGAGGGTGACGGATGAACGAGTGCGGCCGAACGCGGTGCCCACCGTGTAAGTGATGAACACCGCGATCAGCGCGCCGAGGAATGCGGCGAGAGGAAGCGGATCGATGACCCACGACGACGCCTCGCCATTGCGCAACGCAAACACGATCGTTGCCCCGAGTCCCGCTCCCGCTGCGGTTCCCAGGAGATACGGATCGACAAGTGGGTTACGAAACGTTCCCTGATAACTCGCCCCTGCGAGCGACAACATGGCGCCAACCAAAACGGCGAGCGCAACTCGTGGTGCACGAATCTGCCACACCACGTTCCACTCGCCAGCAGTCACACCGCTGTCGATCGAGAAGAGAGGAAGGCGATCCAGGAGCTCGAGCGGTACTCGCCACCACTCCGGTCCCGCCGGTCCGATCATCAAGCCGATGACGAGCGAGACCCCGAGCAACGCAGACGCGCCGGCGATCCACCAGTTGCGGTGGCTCGCCGCATGACGCGGCTGCGGAAAACCCAGGGTCTCGCTCAACGGTTCAGCCTGCGCTCAGCGCGGATGCGATCGACTGCACCAACTCGACGACGCGTGGACCCCAGCGGGATGCGACATCGTCGTCAAGCTCGATCACTTTTCCGGACGTCACGGCCTTCATCGTGCCCCAACCATCGCGAGCAGCCACGGTCTCCGCGGTCTGACCGCAGCACTTCGTGTCGGCGAGGAAGATGAAGTCGGGGTCAGCCGACACGATCACCTCGGCAGACAGTTGCGGATAGTCGTTGCCCGCCTCCACGCCATCAGCGATGTTCGACAGACCAAAGAGACTGAAGATTTGACCGACAAACGTGTTGGATGTCACGGAGTAATACGTGTTGTCCAGTTCGTAGTAGTACGTGGGCGAGCCTTCGACGGTCACACCAGCAATCGCGGCATCGATGTCTGCGCGCATCTGCTCGACGAGGCTTGCGGCACCGCTCGCCTGGCCAGTGAGTGCTCCGAACTGTGTGATCTGCTCGTACACACCATCCAGGTTCATCGCCGCATTCGCCGTGAACACGGGGATGCCAAGCGAGCCGAGTTGCTCGACCAGGCTGCCCGGGTCGTACGAAATGATCACGAGATCCGGCTCGTAGCCACTGATTGCCTCGATGTTGGGCTCGAATCCGGAAAGTGGTGTACCGAGATCAACTGCTTCCTGCGGATAATTGGAGTATTCATCTACGGCCACGACTTGAGAGCCGGCGCCGATTGCATACAGCATCTCCGTTGCCGTGGGCGACAGTGAGACGATTCGCTCGGGCTGAGCCTCGAGCGTGAGCTCTCCTACCGTGACGGGAAAGGAAGCCTCTGCGACCGCTTCGGTCGTGGTGCTTTCTGCCATTTCGCCGGACGAACCGCAGGCTGCGGCGACCAAAAGAAAAAGGCCGGCAAAGCCGACCCTGAACAATTTTTTCACTGTGTTCTCCTTGCTCTTCTGACGAGAGCGGTTAGATGTTGCGCCAGACACCAGGCGACCGGACTTCGAGACCGAGGCAACCCTCATCTCGTTTACCGTTGCGGGACAGTGCCGGAATCTCACCGGACTTCGCTAGTGGTAACGCCCTCCGACTATTGACGAAGTGATTTCACCATAGCCGATCGGCTCAGCCGACGACGAATGACTTCAGTTGCTCCATCCCTTGGCGAAGATCGTCATCACCAAGAGCGAAACTGAATCGAGCAAATCCAGGCGCGCCGAAGGCTTCGCCCGGAACGAAGGCGACTTTCGCCCTCTCCAAGACGAGATCGGCGAGTTCGAGCGCGCTGGAAGCGGTGACGCCACCGAGATTGCGACCGAGCAAGCCCTTGACGTTGGGGAAGCAGTAAAACGCACCTTGCGGCGGCATACAGGTGATACCAGGAATGTCCGACAAGGCCGCGTGCATCGCGGTACCACGACGCTGAAAGGCCGTCCGCATCATCTGCACTGCAGACAGATCGCCGCTGACTGCCTCCAGAGCCGCCATCTGCGCAACGTTGGAAACATTGGAGGTGGTGTGACTCTGGAAATTGATTGCCGCCTTCATCACATCCTTCGGCCCGATCATCCAGCCCACTCGCCAACCCGTCATCGCGTACGTTTTGGCTACCCCATTGACGATGACGCAGCGATCGGCGATCTCCGGGACAAGCGCAGGCATCGAAGAGAATGTGTGCTTGCCGTACACGAGGTGCTCGTAGATCTCATCGGTCACTACCCAGACGTCGTTCTCTGCTGCCCACTTGCCTATGGCAATCGTCTCCTCCGGCGAATACACCGCACCACTCGGATTGTCAGGAGAAACGAACAACAGCACCTTGGTGCGTGGGGTTCGTGCACGCTCGAGCTGCTCGACGGTGACCTTGAACTCGGTCTCCTCGGTGGTGTCAACCACCACAGGCACGCCGCCAGACAGCGTGATTGCCTCGGGGTACGTCGTCCAATACGGCGCAGGCACGATCACTTCGTCACCGGGATCGCAAAGCGCGGCAAAAGCGACGAACACCGCGTGCTTGCCTCCGTTGGTCACGAGTACTTGAGACGACTCACAGGAGAAGTTGCTGTCGCGCTTCGTCTTGACCGCAATCGCCTCTCGCAACTCGGGCAATCCGGCGGCAGGTGTGTAGCGGTGATTCTTCGGATCACGTGCGGCCTTGACCGCGGCCTCCACGATGTTTTCCGGAGTCGGGAAATCCGGCTCGCCCGCTCCAAAGCCAATGACGTTTTCGCCCTTTGCCTTCAGTGCCTTTGCCTTCGCATCGACGGCCAGCGTGGCCGACTCGGCGATGGACGCCAATCGGGCGGAAACTCTGTTTTGCGGGTTTGCTCGTGAATTCACCGCTGCCATGCTTACACAGTGGGGCGTCGGCGAGGAAACACACGAGCGATCGACATGAAGCAGTACAGGTGAACGTCGAGGAAGTACTCGAATCCGACTGGTCGGCAATTGGTCCACTGCGTGATCCAGTGTTGATGGTGGCGCTGCGCGGCTGGTTCGACGCCTCGGGAGCCGCAACCGGTGCTCTCGAGTGGGTGATTCAGGACCGCCCGATCACCGTGGTGGCAAGCATTGACCCGGATCCATTCTTTGATTTCACCCAAGAGCGTCCGGAGACTTTTCTCGACGACGACGGTGAGCGCCAGATTCGCTGGCCAGAAAATGATTTCCTCGTCACCCGATTCCCCGAGGGAGATCGTGACTTGGTGATCCTCGCGGGAGTCGAACCGCACCTGAATTGGGGCACATTTGCCGACTGCATCGTCGAGTGTGCGAGGCAATTGCGATGCGAACTCGTCGTCACGGTCGGCGCCACCGCTGAAGGTGTTCCCCACACCAGGAATCCGAATGTGGTGGGATCCTCTACCAACCACTCGTTGGCTCGCCGACTCGGTCTTTCCAAACCCCAATACCAAGGCCCGACGGGAGTAGTTGGCGTGATTCAGGAACGTCTCGAACAACACGGACTCGTTGGAGTTTCACTTCGCGTCGGCGTTCCGCACTACCTGCCCAATGCGCAGCATCCGAAGAGTTCGGCTGCGTTGCTGCGGCACGTGGAACACGTGCTCGGCGTACCTACCAGCCATCTCGATCTCGCCGACGAGATTCGTCGCTGGGAGGAGCTGCACGACGCAGCAGTGGACGGCGACGATCAGACGATGAGCTACGTGACGATGCTCGAGGAGGATTTCGATCGCCGAGCGGAGGAATCACTCCCCTCCGGCGAGGACATTGCGCACGAACTGGAGGAGTTCCTCCGCGAGCAGCAAGAAGGAGACGAGTAACTTGATATCTCAATAATTTTTGAGATAGTTTTAGTTCGTGGCTAGGTCATCTAAATCGAGCACCGAGGATCGTGCTCGAATCTTCGCCGCCCTTGGCGACTCTCGAAGGTTGGCAATTGCAGAGACTCTTGTCGCTTCCCACCGGACTCCCAGCGAACTCATCGAAGTCACAGGGCTCTCCTCCAGTTTGCTCGCTCACCACTTGGACATCTTGGAGAAAGCTGGTGTCACATATCGAATTGGTGGAACTGCCGACCGCAGAAAGCGATTCATTGCACTTGTTGACTCGATCCGAATACTTCTTTCGCCTCCCGTATTCAAGGGTCCAATTTTGTTCATATGCAGTCAAAACTCGGCGCGTTCTCAACTTGCCTCAGCGATCTGGCGCTCGGAAGTCGGTGGCACAGCCTCCAGCGCCGGCACGAACCCCGCCAGCGTCGTCCACCCACTCGCCATTGAAGTGGCACATGGCCACGGCCTCGATCTTTCTGGTTTGAAACCCCGGAGACTTACCGACTCCGGTCTGAGAAATTCGACAGTAATCACCGTTTGCGATCAAGCTCACGACGAAATCCCCGATCCACTTCGCCGTCTCCATTGGTCGATCCCGGACCCAGCAATCCCCGGTCGAAAAAGTGACTTCGAATCTGCTTTCAACCAAATATCCAAAATCATCAAATCAATGAAAGGAAATTTCCATGTCATCTGAAAATGAAGCTAAAGAAGTGATCGAAGAATCGACGAGAGAACTCGTAGACAAGTTTGGGGCAATGTTCAACCCAGATGAAATCCGCGAGGTCGTCGCCGACTCCTACAAAAGTTTCGAAAATGCCCGAGTGCGCAGTTTCATCCCCGTGTTCACCACCAGGTACGCAGAAGAACGCCTCACAGCGCTCAGCGTCGTGCGAGGTATCACCAAACCGGAGGTTCCTGCGGTGCTGTTCGTCTGTGTCCACAATGCGGGTCGGTCGCAAATGGCGGCAGGCTTTCTTCGCCACCGAGCCCAGGGCAAGGTACAGGTCTTCTCTGGCGGCTCGAATCCCGGAATCGATCTCAATTCCGTGGTGGTGGCGGCAATGAAGGAGGTCGGAGTCGACATTTCCCAGGAAATCCCCAAGCCGTTTGCCACGGAAATCGTCCAATCAGCCGATGTCGTGATCACGATGGGCTGCGGCGATACATGCCCGATCTTCCCCGGCAAGCGTTACGAAGACTGGGAACTCGCTGATCCAGCTGGTCAACCAATCGAGGCGGTCCGTCCCATCCGCGACGAGATTGAGCGCCGAGTTGAAGAGTTGTACCGATCGCTGGTCAACTCGTGAACGAGCATCTTTCTTCTCGTCTCACCGCCGAGTTTCTCGGGACAGGATTCCTCGTCTTGGCGGTAGTGGGTTCCGGTGCCATGGCGGAAAACTTGAGCAGCGACATCGGTGTGCAGTTGCTCGCCAACTCACTCGCCACGGTTGGTGCACTCATTTCACTGATCTGGATGTTCGGACCGATTTCCGGTGCCCATTTCAACCCCGTCGTCACGCTCTCCCAATGCGGGCTGAACGGGTTGTCGTGGTCGAACCTGGTTCCCTACTTCTTGGCTCAGACCACAGGCGGCATCACGGGAGCGGCGATTGCCAACGCAATGTTTGAAATCGACGTGTTCGGGCCGTCGACCAAGATTCGTGACGGCGGAGGCATTTGGTTCGGTGAAGTGATTGCCACACTCTCTCTCCTTCTCATCATCCACATCATCGGACATCGAAACAGCGGCCTCGTACCCGTAGCCGTCGGCATTTGGATCGGTGGTGCGTACTGGTTCACTTCCTCCACTTCGTTGGCAAACCCGAGCGTGACCATCGCCCGATCCTTCACCGACTCCTTCGCAGGGATTGCACCGCAATCCGTTCCGATGTTCGTGGTCATGCAATTGGCCGGTTTGGTTGTTGCCATTCCCCTAATTCGTTTCCTGAATCGATAAAGCAAAAGGGCCCCGGGTTTCCCCGAGGCCCTTTCGATGGGAGGCAGCTAGATCAGCTGGCGCCAACTTTCTTGGCCAACGTCACGCCGCTTTGCTGGAAAGAACCCAGCAGCGGGGTGTAACCGAGTGCTTCGGCGTTTGCCGGCGCATAGGTGGTGAGTACCCACTGGAAGAACTCCGACACCACCTTGTTCTTCGCATCCGAAGCGGTCTGCCCGAGTCCGTACGTCACTGGACCGATCGGGTATGCCGTCTTGTTGCTGGTCTGGTTGTAATTGAACGTCGCCAATCCGAGCGAATCAATCGTTGCTTTGCTTAGGAACGAGTTGTAGTTGAACGACGTCGGAGCAACATAGGCACCAGCAGCGTTACGGATGTTTGCTGCACGGATTCCCTTGGCTGCACGAGTCGCATCCGTCACGTAGGACACCTCGGTGTAACCGATGGTGCCGTTCGTGTCGGCGATGTAGTTGCTCAAATTGGTCGACGTCTGTTGACCCTGGAAGCGCGAACCGAAGCTCGAGATTCCACCAGGTACACATGATCCGAAGTTGTCGTTCTGAACCCACGACGGGTTGACGGCGGACCTCATGAACAGGCAGAAGTTATTCGTGGTGCCGGAGGGGTCCTGGCGGTACACCACGACGATCGGCTTGTCTGGGAAGGTGACGTTCGCAACCTTGTACTTGGCCACTTCCTTACCAGCCACCTTCACCTGGTACTCGTTCTTTACATCCGTCGAGAATGTGAGGCCATACTGACCCTTCGAGTCGATGCGAGCGTTGCGCACCACCTTCTTGGTCTTCGTGTCGATGACCTCGATGGTCTTACCCTTCGACGACTTCACGGTCGCGGGAAGCAACGTCACGGTTACGCGGGCCTGCTTGTTTCCGACGTTTTCCCACAACGTTGATGCGCCCTTCAAGTCACTCTTCTTCTTCTGGTTGGCGAATGCCGGGCTGATCTTCATGTCAGCCGCGATGTTCGGGTCGTTCCAGTTGGTGATGAGTCCGGCGAAGATGCCGTTCAGCGTGTCCTTGGAAAGCGAGAGAGTCGCTCCCTTGATCTCGTCCAAGCGATAGGCGATCGCCGTTGCACCCGCGAGGTACGGGACGTAGGTCCAACCGAATGTCGGGATATCCGAGCCGGTCACGGCAGAGTCGGTGCCTGCGAACTTGAAGGTTCCCGCCTTGAAGTTGCGCTTGCCCGTTCCGGAACCGGTCGAGGTGTAGGTGAGGTTGTGACCTGTGGTCTTGTTGAACTCGGCGATTGCCGACACAAGGAAGGTGTAGGGGAAGGAAGCGCCTCCACCCGTCACATCCTCAGCCTTGGCGACCGACGAGGTTGCAAGGAAGCTTGCTGCAACGATTCCCGTTGCCAACAGCTTCTTTCCGATTCTCCGCATTGATTTCTCCTTGTTGGGGTTTGACTGACGAGGAGAAACTAACTTCAGGCGTTTACGCGCCGTTTGCCTGAGCCCGAACGTGACGTGGAGATTAAGTGAACTTTTAGTGAACGAACAATCAGCCGAATTTGCCCTGCACATAGTCGGCAGTGCGGGGATCTTTCGGATTGGTGAAAATCTTCCGAGTGTCGTCCGCTTCGACCAGATAGCCAGGGCCCCCATCCGTCAAGAAGAAGGCGCAGTAGTCGCTGACGCGGCTGGCCTGCTGCATGTTGTGAGTGACGATGATCACCGTGATCTTCCGGGCCAACTCCTTGATCGTCTCTTCGATACGCAGCGTGCTGGCCGGGTCGAGGGCCGAACACGGCTCGTCCATCAACAACACTTCAGGTTCAACCGCCAGCGAACGCGCAATGCACAGGCGCTGTTGCTGGCCGCCTGAGAGCGACCCACCCGATGCATCCAGGCGATCCTTCACTTCCTTCCACAGACCGGCTCGAGTGAGACAGGACTCGACGATCGAGTCGTGGTCGTCGCGCTGCAAATGCGCCAGTTTGATACCCGCAAGCACGTTCTCGCGAATGGTCATTGCAGGGAATGGATTCGGCTTCTGGAAGACCATGCCGATCTTCAAGCGAACCATTGCCGGGTCTTCCTCCGGTGCGTAGATGTCCTTACCGTTGAGCAGTACCTGTCCTGCCATCGCGGCACCCGGGATGAACTCATGCATGCGATTAAGCAAGCGAATGAACGTGGACTTGCCACAACCCGAGGGACCGATCAATCCCGTAACCGTGCGCTCAGGGAACTTGAGCGACACATTGGCGAGTGCGTGATGCGCACTGAACCAAGCATGAGCACCCCTGGTCTCGAGACCAAGAAAAGACTGTTCTGGTTCGACTGCCATTGCTGCTCCTTCAACGCTACTCGCCACGCCGTTACCGGGACGGGCCTGATTCATCTCCAGTGTTTCTGATGTGATCACTTTTTTCTCCCAAGACGTCTAGCCAATGTGAACAGTCCAAACACGATCAGCAAGAGCACAAGGGCTCCGCTCCAAGCTCGCGCAACTGCATACTCCGTTCCGTACTGCAACAAACTGAAGGTGTACGTGGGAAGCGAGCCCAGCGTTCCTCCGAATGGATTGATGGCGAAGCCGTTCGTCGCCAAAGAGGTGAGAAGCAGCGGAGCAGTTTCTCCGATAACCCGAGCAACACCGAGGATGCCGGCGGTGATAAGACCGGACTTCACCGTGGGCAGGACCACCATGAATGCGGTACGCCACTGGCGCGCACCGAGCGCATATCCCGCATTGCGGAGATCGTCGGGCACGAGTTTCAAAACTTCTTCAGCCGTTCGCGACACGGTGGGCAACATCAACACCGAAAGTGCGGCTGCACCGGCAATGCCCGAGTATTCGCCCATGGTTTGAACCACGGTGGTGAAGACAAACAATCCAGCGACGATCGATGGCACGCCGGCCATCGACTGCACGATGAATCGAACCAGGAAGGTGAGTCGACCTCGCACCTCGGTGAGATAGATGCCACTCAGAATTCCCAAAGGCAAGGTGACGACAGTTGCAATTGCCACCATGATCAACGAGCCAACGACCGCATGGCCTACGCCACCCATGTTCAACTCATCGTCAGGCGTCGTCACTCTCATGTCGTTAAACAGGTAGGTCCAGTGCAATGCCTGGTAACCCTTCGTCACCACTGAAATGAGAATCGACAGCCATGGCGCAAATGCGAGCAGAGCTAGTGCACTGATACCCACAGCAACCAGCGCATTTTTGCGATCCTTGCCGCTCAGCTTGCGCGCAGCCACATATGTGGCAACCACAATGGTCCCGAGCAATACCAGGGCCCAGCCGTCGATTCCTGCCATCCCCGTAAAGCGCACGACCACCATCGCCAAAACCGCTGCGACCACGAACTTGATCGCCGAACGACGTACTTCTTCTGGGCGCTTCGCCCACGGACGCTCTGGTTGAACCTCCGAGAAGGAATCCGAGTTTTGCATCATGCTCATCGGTTCACCTTCCCTGCGCTGCGCTGGACGATGGCAGAGGCCGCCATGTTGACCATCAAAGTAAGCACGAAGAGGACTAGACCGGCAGCGATCAGTGCCTGGATCTCGAAATCTGTTGCCTCGCCGAATTTTGAGGCAATGATCGACGCCACATTGCCGCCTTCCGAATCAAGGATGCGGTACGTGTAGCGGAATGAGAGGTTGAGCACGAGAAACACCGCGACGGTTTCGCCGAGTGCACGACCCAAGCCAAGCATCGCTCCGCCGATGACACCGCTCTTGCCGAACGGCAGTACGACTGCACGAATCGCCCCCCACTTCGAGGACCCGAGCGCATAACAGGTATCGATCAAGTCACGTGGGGTGCGCGAGTACACCTCACGGGCAACGGAGGTGGTGATCGGAACCACCATCGAACCCAACACAATTCCTGCGATGAATGGACTGCGACCAAAGTTCTCAAATTCGACGCTAAAGATGGGAATCCATCCGAACCAATCATTCAGAAAATTCGACCAACGAATTCCGATGTTGGTGAAGACCTGAATACCCCACAGGCCGAACACCAGGGAGGGAATTGCAGCAGCAAGGTCGAGAAGCGAGACCAGCGTCTTGTAAATGGATCGCGGTGCATAAAACTCGATGAACAGCGCACCGCCGATCGAAAGCGGGACCGCAACGACCATGGCAATGAGCGACACCACGATTGTCCCCACCAGCATTGGCCCAATCGAGAACTCGACAGGGATCGTCGGATCAAACGCCGCGTTGTTCCACTCCGTTCCGGTGATGTAGGTCACTCCGAAAGTGCGGAATACCTCCGCGCTGCGCAACACCAGAAAGAGCGCAATCAACCCAAGGATGATGAGCGAAGTAAGGGCGCCCGCCGTGACGATTCGACGGAAAATTCGATCCGCACGGCTATACGTGACGTGCATCTCCCGCTTTTCTGGGACCTCCATCAGTACATCCGACACGCGCATCAGTGTGGCAGTGGGGGCTAAAGCGGGAGTAATCCGTAGATGAACTACAGGTAAATATTCAGCGGATTATCCACCTGTTGTGGATGAGCGGCTGTCCCTATTTCGAAGCAGCGAACCCGAGATCCAAGTCGGCGAGGATGTCCTCGATCGACTCGAGCCCGACCGACAAGCGAATGAGGCCCGGGTGCACGCCCGTAGAGCGCTGTTCTTCCTCGGTCAGCTGGCTGTGAGTGGTGCTCGCCGGGTGGATCACCAAGCTGCGCACGTCACCGATGTTGGCCACGTGGCTGTGCAACTTGAGTCCACCGACGAACTTCTGTCCTGCCTCGCGGCCGCCCTTGATGTTGAAGGCCAGAACCGAACCGTAGCCCTTGCCGCCGCCGTACTTTTTGGCACGCTCATGCCACCTGCTCGTCGGCAAGCCGGCGTAGAACACCTCTTCCACCTGCGGATGCTTCGCGAGGAACTCGCCAACTTTCTGCGAGTTCGCCCAATGACGCTCCATGCGCAGCGACAACGTCTCCAATCCCTGCAAGAACATGAACGAGTTGAACGGTGTGGTTGCCGCACCGAGATCGCGCAGCATCTGCACGCGCGCCTTGATGATGTACGCACCGTGACCGAGCGCAGGCCAGTAAGCGAGTCCGTGATATGACGGATCAGGCTCGGTGAGGTTAGGGAACTTGCCGCTTGCGCCGAAGTCGAATGTTCCTCCGTCGATGATCGCGCCACCGATCGAAGTCCCATGACCACCGATGAACTTGGTGAGTGAGTGCACGACGATGTCGGCACCCCACTCGATCGGACGAATCAGATAGGGAGTCGGAACGGTGTTGTCGACGATCAACGGCACGCCGTTTTCATGTGCAACCTTGCTCACGCCTTCGATGTCGAAGACGTTGTTGCGCGGATTGGCGAGCACCTCACCATAGAACGCCTTGGTGTTCGGTTTGACCGCCTTCTTCCACTGATCGAGATCGTCAGGATCATCCACGAAGGAGACCTCGATCCCCATCTTCGGCAAGGTGTAGTGGAACAAGTTGTAGGTTCCGCCATAGAGACTTGGCGACGCCACGATGTGCGACCCCGCTTCGGCGAGCGTGAGGATGGCAAGAAACTCTGCGGACTGACCACTCGATACCGCGAGTGCCCCAGGAATACCAACTGCAGTGGTGACACCACCCTCAAGCGCGGAGAGTCGCGCTTCGAGGACACCCTGCGTGGGGTTCATGATTCGCGTGTAGATGTTTCCCATCTCCGCAAGCGCGAACAGGTTCTGAGCGTGCTGCGCGTCGCGAAACACGTAGCTCGTTGTTTGGTAGATGGGAACCGTGCGCGCACCAGTCGCGGCATCGGGCTCTTGGCCTGCGTGAATCTGACGTGTTTCGAAACCCCAGTTATTAGACATGGGACGAGACACTAGGGGCGAATTGTTGACCAACCAACTCGGGAATTAGCTGTGTCCGCAAATCCTTGCGGGCATTGGCTTAGCCACCCGAGAGATACCTTCGGTCTCGGGTTAGCCACCCGAGACTTCGGACACCTTCTTTTTGCCCTTGGAGATCCACGGCATCATCGAGCGCAGTTGCGAGCCGACCTTTTCGATCGGGTGGTTACGACCGGCATTCTGCAACTCGGCGAATCGCTTACGACCACCGTCACTCTCGGCGATCCACTCTTCAGCGAACTTGCCGCTGCGAATCTCTTCGAGAATCTTGCGCATCTCGTCCTTGGTTGCCGAGTTGATGATGCGCGGACCACGCGACACATCGCCGTACTCCGCAGTGTCGGAGATCGAGTAGCGCATGCCGGCAATCCCCTCTTCGTACATCAAGTCGACGATCAACTTCACTTCGTGCAGGCACTCGAAGTACGCCATCTCCGGCTG
>JAFMFC010000020.1 GCA_017856375.1 Ilumatobacteraceae bacterium
TGACCGTCGCCAAATTGAACGTCGACGACCACGGCGACATCGCCATGCGCTTCAATGTGATGAGCATCCCCACCCTGATCGTGTTCAAGCAGGGTGAACCCGCCAAGCGCCTGGTTGGCGCCAAGGGCAAGGGTCAACTCGTTCAGGAGCTCGCAGAATTCCTCTAACCAGTGAGTCACTGCGCGACGAGTCGTTCGTCCGCGATCTCCAGGTTCGTCTTGCTACCGCGCACGTGCTCAGTCTCGTTGGCGTGCGCCTGGGCATGTTCTGTGAACGAACCCTTGACGCACTGCAACAATTCCAACGCAAGCGCGGTCTTCCTGTTCTCGATCACTGTGATGACGCCACATGGCAAACACTGATCGAGTCCACTTGGGCACTTGGTGCGCGGTTGTTATACCTCACCTCTCCACATCTTCGTGGCGACGACGTCGAACAGCTGCAAGTTCGATTGGCTCGACTTGGTTTCAACTGCGGAAAGGCGGATGGCATCTTCGGTCCTCTCACCGCGCAAGGCTTGAGTGAGTTTCAACAGAACTACGGACTTGAGATCGATGGAATTTGTGGTCCACTCACATTGAAGGCGATGGAACGAATCGGTGGTCAAAGCGGAGATGGGCCAGGGGTGTTTGCTGTGCGCGAAGACGAGCTTTCTCGCACGATGAATGAAGAATCATTGAGTGTGGTCGTCGGCGCGTTCGACGGCATGCACCCACTTGCGATGAATGTGGCCCGCGTTTTGCGTAAACGTGGCTATCGCGTCCTGATTGTCGAATCGAGTGATCATCATCGCCACGCCCTTGCTGCGAACTCCTTCAAAGCCGATCTCTATGTGGGGTTAGATGAATCGAGTGAGCCAAGTGCCTCGTTTTATCGCACAGAAAGCTTTTCCTCTCCTGCCGGTGAGCGCATCGCGACACTGCTCACCGAACGACTTGCCCCACGCCCCTCTCTACGTGGGGTTCGCCACCCCGTTCTGAGAGAAACCCGGATGCCGGCGGTTTTGGTGGGTTTCATACCGCCCCTTGGTGACCTCGTCCACAGCGCCGAAACCCTTGCTGAAACAGTCGAAACCTGGTGGTCCGAATCCCACTAAGGGAATCTGCAGCTCGTTTCCCACAGGGTTGTCCACAGGGTGTGCGCAACCTCAGGTGAAACTCGAGGCTGACGCTTATCTAAACGGTGAGGTTTTCTAGCTAGTCCGAATAGTCACTCGAACCTTCGACCATCAAGCGATAAATGCGCTCGAGGTCCTCTAGGTCCGCGAAATCCACGACGACCTTGCCGTTCTTTGCGCCCATCGACACGGACACCTTGGTCTGCAGATGTTCCGACAGGAGTGATTCAAGTTCGAGTAGGCCAGGCGCACGAAGCGTCGTGCTCGCGCCAGTTGGTTTCGATTTCGTGGCTTGCTTTGGTTGATCGCCGCGCAACGCTTCTTCGGCAGCACGAACCGACAACTGCTCATCGACAATTCGCTTGGCGACTGCCTCTTGTAACGGTCGATTCGGCGAGCCCAGCAACACCTTGGCGTGTCCGGCAGACAAGCGGCCGTCGGCAAGATACTGCTGAATCGACGGCGGCAATGTGAGTAATCGCAACGAGTTGGTGATCGCTGAACGACTCTTGCCCACTTTCGTCGCAACCTGTTCATGTGTCATCGAAAAATCGTCGAGGAGTTGCTGATACGCAGCAGCTTCTTCGAGCGGTGTGAGGTCTTGTCGATGTAAGTTTTCGACGAGTGCTTGCTCGACTGATGCAAGTTCGTCGGTGACGCGTACCACTGCTGGTATTACAGATAAACCTGCTCGTTGCGCTGCACGCCATCTGCGTTCGCCGGCAATCAGCTCGTAACCATTGTCGACTGGGCGGACCAAAATGGGCTGCAACACGCCGATCGCCTTGATCGAAGCGGAGAGTTCCACCAATGACTCTTCATCAAAGTGCACACGGGGTTGATTTGGGTTCGGACGAATATCAGAGATGGTCAACTCCCGAAGGCCTGTGCCGTCGTCCGTCGAATCGCCCGGGTCTCCCGCGCCGGTCTTCTTGACGCCGGTGGGAATTAGCGCATCGAGACCCTTACCCAGCCCGCTGCGCCTCGCCACCGCTCACCTCCAATGCCACTGCTCGGTAGGCCCGGGCCCCTGCAGAGCTCGGGTCAAAGGTCGTAATCGGCTTGCCGTGCGATGGGGCCTCAGCAATGCGAACCGTATGCGGGATCACCGTTTGACAGACCTTGTCTCCGAAATGCTCGCGAACTTCCGAGACCACGTCGCTGGAGAGCTTGGTTCGGGTGTCAAACATGGTGCAGATGATTCGGCTTACACCCAAACCCGGGTTGAGGTTCTTGCTCACCAGATCCACGTTGCGGAGCAACTGGCCCAAACCCTCCAGGGCGTAGTACTGGCATTGGATCGGCACGATCACTTCGTGCGCCGCGGTCAGCCCATTCACGGTGAGGAGGCCCAGGGACGGCGGGCAGTCAATCAAAACGTAATCGAATTGCTCCAATATGGGCTCGATCGCATTCTTGAGGCGGGTTTCGCGACCCATCGCCGGCACGAGCTCAATTTCGGCTCCCGCCAGGTCAAGGTTGGAGGGCACCACGAAGAGGTTCTTCACCGCGGTGGGCTCGAGGCAGTCCTCCATGGGGGTTTGGTGAAGCAGCACGTCATAGACGCTGGTTTCCATTTCGCGGGTGTTCAATCCGAGACCCGTTGAGGCATTGCCTTGCGGGTCGAGATCGATAAGCAGAACGCGGTACCCCTGTTCGGCCAGGCACGCACCGAGATTGATGGTGGTAGTGGTCTTCCCGACCCCACCCTTCTGATTGGCCATAGCAATGATCCGTGGCGTGGGGTACGGACCCTTCGGCGGCGTCATGGGAAGACTCACAGAAACAGTCTAGTTTCGTCCCGGAGGGGGGCGGTGGATCTCCTCATGTTCCACGTGGAACATTCCCAACCCCGTAAATACAGGGTTTTAGGGGGTCAGCGATGTTCCACGTGGAACATTGAGACTGCCCCGAGGCGTTCCCAGGACGTCACCTCAGCCTCGAGGAGAAGTTCCTGCGACCACCGGGAGGGGAGCTCGACCGGTGGTTCGCTGATGATCACCACACCCCCTGACCGGACCAGAACGGACGACATGGTGAGGGTGAGTGCAGGCGGCCCGAACCCTCGGGAAACGGCTGCATCGAATCTCCCTTTCCAGCTCGGGTTGCCCACGAGGGTTTCGACTTCCGCACAAATGATCTCGGTGGTGGATTCGACACCAAGGGTTCGAACCGCCCGGTGAAGAGCATCCGTTCGCTTCTCACGCCGATCCACCAGGGTTACGTGCACATCAGTGCGAGCAACAGCCAACACCAGCCCAGGCACACCCGCCCCGGTCCCGAGGTCGACGCAAGAACGAGTATCAAGGGGGAGGGCGTCAACGAAGGCGCCAGCGTGTCGTATGACCTCGTCGATCGGGGCGCGTCCCAGGGCGCCTATTCGCTGGGCCTCACCCAGCACCGCGCGAAGGCCCGAATGGTGCTCCCACTCGGACATGGGGGTTACTCGGCCTGGTCGTCTTCGCCGGCCAGTGCCACTACCACTCGGCGATGTGGGTCTTGGCCCTGCGAGCGCGTGACCACGCCAGCCATGTCAACAAGAGTGTCGTGCACGATCTTGCGGTCGGCCGAGTTCATCGGCTCGAGAACGCGTGGCTGACCACTTTCGAGTACGTCATTGGCCACCTTGCGCGCAAAGCGGCTCAAGGCATCCTTGCGCTTCTCGCGATAACTCGCGATGTCCACACGGAGGTGTGTGTCGTGGTCACCCAATCGGCGCTGGCTCACCACGCGAGTAAGGTCCTGCACGGCAAGCAAGGTGCTGCCCTTGGCGCCCACAAACATCTCCACGCCTTCGCCAGTCACGTTGACATCAATGTCTTCACCGTTGGTGGTAGCGCTCACGTTTGCCTTCAGTCCAGCAGACGCACACAAACCCTCAAGGAATGTGGTGGCAGCAGCACTCACCGTGGCGGGATCGACCGACGGGCCGTCTTCGCGCTTCGGGCGTGGCTCACGTTGTGGCTTCGACGACTTCGGGGCGCGCTCAGACGACCGGCGGTTGTCCGACTTCTTGCGCTTGTCGCCTCGGCGATCGGTCTTTGCCCTCACCGCGGTGGGGCGAACCCGGGCGCGCACTCGTGCCTCGCCACGCAGGCGGCCGAACAACCCTTGCTTGGGTTCTTCGAGAACTTCGAACTCCGCGTCTTCCTCAGCAACACCAAGTTGATCGAGTGCGAGGTTCTTCGCTTCTTCGATCGTCTCTGCGGTGGTCTCTACCCATTCCATGTTGATTCCTCTCTGGTGACGACGCGCCTAGCGGCGTCGTCTGGTCGTCATTTCTTCTTACGTTGCACCGACGCGCTGCGGTTCTTTCCGGGCGGCGTCGGTCGCTTGCTTGCGGCTCCCTTTGGTGGGGTCACGCGCTTACTCACGAATGGTTGATTCGGGTCGGTCTTCGGTGAATCCTTCTTCGACTTCTTTTCTTCGGCGGCAATCTCGCGCGCTTGAGCACCTGCTGCTTGCGCTTGTCGACCCAATGAATTCTCTCCGCCATAGAAACGCTTGGTGATGTAGTACTGCTGAGCGATTCGAACGAAAGCTTGAACGATGTAATAAACGACGAGTGAAGTCGGCAGAATCAGCTGGAAGAACGCGAACGCCACCGGCATGTATTGCAGGATCTTCGCCTGTGTTGCCGACATCGTCGGGCTCACGGTGCGCGACGCCACCATTCGCTGCTGAATCCAATAGACACCGGCGAGTGCCACGACGAGGCCCACGTAAATCAGGCCCGAGAGAAAATCCTCACGAACTGCATCGATGGGCGTATGCGAAAGGTCGATTCCGAACGAAAGCATCTCCGACTTGCCAACGAGTGATTGGTAAAGCTCGGAGCCTTTGTCCAAGTATTTCGGCAAGAAGGTGCCGTCGCTTCCGCGATTGATCAAACCACTCAGAGCACGGAACATGATGATGAACACCGGCATCTGCGCAAGCAGTGGCAAACATGAAGCCAGTGGGTTGATCTTGCGTTCCTGATACAGCTTCATCATCGCTTCGTTTAGCTTCTGACGATCACCACGGAACTCGGCTTGCAGACGTCGCATCTCGGGCTGCAACTTCTGCATCTCGAGCATGCCGCGTGTGCTCTTCAAAGTGAGCGGCGTGATGATCAACATCACGACAACCGCAACGAGCCCGATGGCGATCGCATAGTTGTGGGTACCCGCGTAGAAGAAGGCGATCAGCCTTGCCGCCAACTCAAACATGTTGATGACTCTTTCTCGTGAAACGGTCGTGGGGTTCGGGCACTGGATCGAAACCGCTCGGACCAAACGGACGGCAACGAGTCAATCGTCGCAGAGTTAGCCATCCGCCGCGCAGGGCGCCATAGCGCTCGATGGCCTCGTGACCGTATTCGGAGCACGTGGGGAAGAACCGGCAGGGGGAGGGGAAGCCCTCACGCTGTCCTTGGTACCAGCGGATCGCCCGCAGCATCCACGCCTTCATTGCTGCACCTCGGTGAGCAACCTCGCAAGTGTCGACTCCATTTGGCGATACGTGAGCTGATCCACACCAGCCGACACCCCCACCAGATACCACCCTGGACACAAAGCGTGGTTGCACGAACGCACAATGTGGCGAAGTTGTCGCTTCAGCCTGTTGCGACGCACCGCGCCACCCGCCTTCCGCCCAATGGCGTAGGCCACTTGGGCTTCACCCAGTGAAGAATCAGTGACTGCCGACACCCAGAGCCCCCTTGCCCGGGCGGTCCGACCCTCCCGGGCCAAACGCTCGAACACGCCTTTTTGGGAAATTCTTCCTATCAAGCGGAGAGCTTGTAGCGACCCTTGGCCCGACGAGACTTGAGCACGGCCCGACCAGCGCGGGTGCTCATCCGATTACGGAAGCCGTGCTTCTTCGATCGGCGGCGGTTGTTGGGTTGAAATGTGCGCTTCATGGGTTCCTCGCTCCGGCTCCGAAACCGGGCCTTTGCCATCAAATTCGCCACAAGCTCGCCTTGCAGCGGGACTACAACACCGAGCACTCTAGCGGTCGAACTCCATTTTTCTCCCCTGTGGACAACCTGCTACGGTCGCGTTCCCTTCATCCTCACCGAAGGGCTATCCACACCCTGTGGACAGCCTTGTGGATGGGGGTGGGTGGTCCGTAAATGACGGTTCCCACTCGGTTTCGGTGAAGCGGTGTTTTAGCAAAACGTGATGGCAGTTGATGGCGGGGGAGAGATCGTGGAAAGCAAGAACGAACAACAGGTGAGCGAGCGGGACGGCTTCGACCGGGACAACTTCGACGAACTGTGGCGGGCCACCGCTCAGGTTTTGCGTGCCCAGGTGTCCGAAGCGGTGTGGTTCTCCACCTTCAACGATGCCGTGCCGGTAGCCGACGACAAAATGAGCCTGCGAATCCAGGTGCCGAACTCCTATGTCAAAGAGCGCATCCTCACTCGCTACATGTCACTGGTGCGCGATGCGTTGAACGAGGTGGGGGCAAGCGACCGCGAACTGTTGGTCGACGTGCAAACCAACACTGCCGCTCACGTGCAGGAGCGCACGCCCGCCGCACCTGCACAACTGAACCCAACACTGGTGGAGACTCCGGCACCCACCGCACCACGCTCGCGCAATGCCAAGGGCACTGCGGTGGGATTGAACCCGCGCTACACCTTCGAGACGTTCGTCAAGGGAACCTCCAACCAGTTCGCTCTTGCTGCCGCACAACGCGTGGCCGAAACCCCTGGGCGGTCCTACAACCCCCTGTTCATTTACGGTTCGGCTGGTCTCGGCAAGACCCACCTGTTGCACGCAATCGGGTACTACGTTCACCAGAACTACGCCCACTACGAAGTGCGTTACGTCTCCACAGAAACATTCCTCAACGAGTATGTGGACGGCATTCGTAACAACACCATTGCCGCATTCAAGAAGCGTTACCGTGAAGTGGACGTTCTTCTCATCGACGACATTCAGTTCATGGAAGGAAAAGAAGGGCTCCAAGAAGAGTTCTTCCACACCTTCAACTCGTTGCACGGAGCAAACAAGCAAATTGTCATCTCGTCCGACCGGATGCCGGATGCCATCCCCACCCTGGAAGATCGCCTGCGCGGCCGGTTCCGTTGGGGTTTGATCACCGATATTCAGCCGCCCGACATGGAAACCCGCCTCGCCATCTTGCGCAACAAGGCCGAGCGAGAGCGCACGAGCGTGTCGAACGAGGTGCTCGAGTTCATCGCTAGCAAGGTGACCACCAACATTCGCGAACTGGAGGGGGCGCTCATTCGTGTGGCCGCCTATGCCTCGTTGAACAAGACCCAGGTGGATGTCGACATGGCCCAAACGCTCCTCACCGACCTGCTCAATCGCACGGCTCCTAAACCCCGCTCGGACGAACAACTCCTTGCTGAAATTGCCGAGCACCTGGGTTTCGAGGTGGAAGCACTTCGCGGGAAGAGCCGGCAGCGCCCTTTGGTGGCTGCGCGTCAGACGGCCATGTATGTGTTCCGAGAACTGACCGATCTCAGTTACCCAGCAATCGCCCGGCTGTTCGGTGGTCGCGACCACACCACCGTCATTCACGCCGTCGACAAGACGCAGCGCATGATGAAAGAGCGCAAGCAGGTATTCGACCAGGTCACCGAATTGGTGCAGAAGTTCAAGACATCGTGACGATGGGGACAACTATGTGGGCGAAGCGTGCACGACTGGTGGACAACGGGTGGTTGTTCACCGCCAAAGAAAACACACTGGTGCAAGATGTGGCGTGTGGTTCACGTCGTCGTGGATCGCTTGTCCTTGTTGGTGTAGGGAAAACCAGCTCTCGTCCACAATCCACAGCCCTTATTACGGTTATTAAAGATTTATCTATACATCCACAAATAACAATGGAGCCGCGATGAAGTTCCGTGTCGAACGCGAAGTACTGGCAGAAGCCTTGGGTGCAGCAGCACGTGTTGCCTCTACCCGTAACAACGCTATGCCCGCCCTCTCTGGGGTGAAGATGTCGGTGCAGGGTGACACGCTCACACTCACGTGTACCGATAACGACCTGTCGATCGAATTCGAGATTTCTGTAGGTGGTCAGCGCGACGGTGTCATGGTGGCCAGCGCCAAATTGATGAGTGACATTGTGCGCTCGGTAGACGAAGGCAAAGTCACTGTTGAAGCCACCGGCGAAGAGGTAAACGTGTCGGCCGACCGTTCGCAGTTCAACGTGCCTACCTTCGTGGTTACTGATTTCCCCCAAATCACGAAGGCGAGCGCGCCACCGGTGAAGATTTCTGCTCCGGCGTTTGCCGAGGCCTTGCGCCAGGTGGTGCGTGCGGCGAGTAACGACCTCCAGCGCCTACCACTTACTGGCGTGTTGTTGGCACACGAAGGCGATGGTCTACGTCTGGTCGCCACCGACTCGTATCGCCTTGCGGTGAAGACCATGCCCAACACGTTCGTCCTGGGGGATGGTCAACCAGTCGTTATTCCCAGCCGAGCATTGGGTGAACTGCAGCGCTTGCTTGGCACCGGCGATGAAGCGACGTTGTATCTCGCAGCGGATCGGGCCACCTTCGCCGTCGGCGCAGCAACGCTGTCCACCAGCCTGCTGGCGGTCGAGTTCCCGAAGTACCAACAGCTCATCGCGCCGTCGTACCCAAACAAGTTGACGACTGCGCGCGAGCCGTTGCTTGAAGCGATTCGTCGCTGCCGAGTGGTGGCCCGCGACAACACACCACTTCGTCTGGAGATGTCCGCAACCAACTTGCGACTCGAAGTGGTGACACCGGACCTAAGCAACGCGTCAGCATCCGTCACGCTCGACGCAACACACGACGGCACAGAGCTGATGATCGGGTTCAACCCGGACTTCTTCGCGCAAGGAGTTGAGGCTGTTTCGGGTGACGAAGTGACGATCGAAACCTCCGATCCACACAAGCCGGCAGTGATCAGGGGCGTGGGCAACAACGACTATCTGTACCTGTTGATGCCCCAGCGCCTCAACGGTTGAATCTCAGTCGACGTGATCGTCGAGCGCCTGCATCTCGTTGATTTCCGCATCTACGAGTCGGTGGATGTCGTGCTCGACGAAGGAGTGACCGCGATCATTGGCGACAACGGCCAGGGAAAGACGAGCCTCGCCGAAGCAATCGCATATCTCTCCACTCTGAAGAGCTTTCGCGGAGTTCCCGCCGACGCACTCATCCGCAACGGGTGCGATGCGGCGGTCATTCGAGCGCAGGTTCGTCATGCAGACGGGAGAGAAGTGTTGATCGAGGCAGAGATCTCACGAGTGGGTCGTAATCGCACGCTCGTCAACAAGCAACGACTCCAGCGCTCTCGCGACCTCCTCGGAGTGTTGCGAGCAACAGTGTTCTCCCCAGACGACCTCGACATCGTTAAGGGCTCTCCATCGTTACGCCGCGACTTTCTCGACGATGCGGCGGTGGCGATCGATCCCACCGTTGCGGAGACCGTTGCCGAAGTCGACCGAGTGCTGCGCCAACGCAACACCTTGCTGCGTCAATCAGGCGGTCGCCTCACGAGCGACGTTACGGCCAGTCTCGACGTATGGGACGAACGTTTCGCGGAACACGCGACGTTGCTTGGCGAGGCGCGCGCACGAACCGTGGCACTACTTGCGCCTCTTGTGACCAATGCGTACGAAGATCTCGCTCGACAACCAACCCGTGTCGAAGTGCACTATGAACCCGAGTGGCGCAAGAGTGGTTTGCTGACACAACTTTCCGAGGCGCGCATCGACGACATTCGTCGCGGCACCAGCACCGTCGGCCCGCACCGCGATGATGTGGAGTTGTCGATCAACGGTGTGCCGGCACGCACGCATTCTTCCCAAGGAGAGCAACGAACCCTCGCGCTCGCCATGCGGCTTGCTGTGCACCGCGAAGTTCATCGAGTGATGGGCACACCACCAGTTCTCGTGCTCGACGACGTGCTCTCCGAACTCGACCCGACCCGGGCTTCAGCACTACTCGAACACGTTCCCGAAGGGCAGGTGTTGATCACGAGCGCAGGCCGTCTGCCCGACGACGCTCACCCGCGCCGCATCATGCGGATCAAGGCGGGCCAGGTGGTGGAGGGGGCATGAGTGACCAGTCGCACCGCGATGAATCCGACGAACTTGACGAGATCGGTGAGGCACCGACAGCAAACCTCGCGTCGGAGCTGAACGCATTGCTTCGTCGGATGGGGAGTGAAACATCTGATGTGGTGGCGGGAGTATTCGGCGAGTGGGAGTCGATCGTCGGTTCACAGATCGCTGCACATGTCACGCCGGTGATGATCAAGGACGCTCGTCTCGTGGTGTCGGTGGATGACCCCGCGTGGGCGACACAAACCAAGTTCCTCGAATCGGACATCGCCAAGAAGGTGTCTCAAGCGACGAAGATGACAATTCTCGGCATCGATGTGCGCGTAAAGCGCCCCGGTCGGAACACATGAATTGGTAGGATTCTCTGTGCCGATGGCTTCTTCCAAGACCTCCACTGCGGGCTCAGCCACCTACGGCGCCAAGGACATCCAAGTCCTCGAAGGCCTCGATCCGGTGCGCAAGCGCCCGGGCATGTACATCGGCTCCACGGGCCTCGCCGGCCTGCACCACTTGATCTGGGAAGTGGTCGACAACTCCGTCGACGAAGCAATGGCGGGCTATTGCACCGCGATCACCGTCACCTTGCATGAAGACGGCGCGTGTTCCGTGAAGGACAATGGTCGCGGCATCCCGGTCGATCCTTATCCAAGCGGTCCACACAAGGGCAAGAGTGCGCTCGAGGTGGTGCTCACCGTGTTGCATGCGGGTGGCAAATTCGGTGGCGAGGGTTACAAGGTGTCGGGCGGATTGCATGGCGTGGGCGTAAGCGTGGTGAACGCCTTGTCTAAGCGTGTCTTGGCAGAAGTCGACCGTGGCGGCACGCGCTATCGCCAAGAGTTCGTCGAAGGTGGCAAACCGAAAGGCAAGTTGTCGAAGGTGGGTCCGTCGCCGAAGAAGGACGTCACAGGCACCACCATCACGTTCTGGCCGGACCCAACCATCTTCGCTGCTGAAGGCGTCGAGTTCGTCGCGCGCACCGTCACCGAGCGTCTGCAGACGATGGCGTTCCTCAACAAAGGTCTCGAAGTGAACTTCGTCGACGAGCGCAAGGAAAAGGCGCAGAAGATCACCTATCAATACAAGGGCGGCATCATCGACTTCGTGAAGCACCTCAACGCTTCGCGCGAGGCGCTGTTTACCAAAGTGGCGCACTACGAAGCTGCCGAGGCGGATCAGACTTTGGACGTCGCCATCCAGTGGAACACCGGGTACTACGAGGGCATTTATGGCTACGCCAACGGCATTTCCACCGTTGAGGGCGGCATGCACGTCGAGGGTTTCAGGACAGCACTCACCTCGGTGCTCAACAAGTACGCCCGTGCCACCGGTGCGCTAAAGGAAAAGGACGACAACCTCCTCGGCGAAGACATCCGCGAGGGCATCACGGCGATCATCGCGGTGAAGTTGCGTGAACCACAGTTCGAAGGTCAAACCAAGGCGAAGCTCGGCAACGTTTCCATCCGTTCATTCGTGCAGAAGGAAACCAATGCGCGTCTCGAAGAGTGGATGATGGAAAACCCCTCCGAGGCCAACCGCATCGTGAAGAAGGCGGTGGCAGCAGCACAGGCGCGTATCGCTGCGAAGAACGCACGCAACGCGGTGCGCCGAAAGACGGCGCTCGCCGGCGCGGGTATGCCCGACAAGCTGAAGGACTGCACTGCCACCGATCCGGCGGAGACAGAACTGTTCATCGTCGAAGGCGACTCAGCTGGTGGCACCGCGGTGGATGCGCGTGATCCGCGAACCCAAGCGATTCTTCCGATTCGCGGAAAGATCTTGAACGTCGAGCGCGCACGCCTCGACAAGATGCTGAAGAACAACGAAATCCAAACGTTGATCACCGCAATAGGTGGTGGCATCGGCAACGACGAATTCGATGCCACCAAGGCGCGCTATCACAAAGTCGTGATCCTCGCAGATGCCGATGTCGACGGCAGCCATATCCGCACGCTGTTGCTCACGTTCTTTTATCGCCAGATGCGCCCAATGGTGGAGTCCGGCTACATCTACATCGCGCAGCCGCCGCTGTATTCCACCGAAGTGGGCAAAGAGAAGATCTACCTGAAGGACGACTCGGCGAAAGAACGGTTCCTCGCGGAGCACCCGAACCACAAGAAGGAGTTCCAGCGCCTGAAGGGTCTCGGCGAAATGGACTGGCAAGAGCTGCGCGAAACCACGATGCACGAAAGCAGCCGCACGCTTCTGCAGGTGACAGTGGACGAGGCCGCATTGGCCGAGGACATCATGAGCGTGCTGATGGGTGACGACGTCGAGAGCCGCAAACAATTCATTCAGACCAATGCGCGTGACGTGCGCAACCTGGACTTCTAGGCGGGAATCATGGCGAGCAAGAAGGCAGCAAAAAAGACCGTCGCCAAGAAGGCGGCGCCAGCAAAGAAGGTTGCCAAGAAGGCGGCCCCTGCAACAGCTTCAGCGGGCGCACCACCACGCAAACCGCCAGCTGCCCAGGAGAACCTTTTCGCGAACGGTGATTCCGTTCAGCCGGTGCAGTTGCAAGACGAGATGGAGCGTTCGTTCCTCGACTACGCGATGTCGGTCATCATGTCGCGCGCGCTGCCGGACGTCCGCGATGGTTTGAAGCCAGTACACCGTCGCATTATCTGGGACATGGACCAGCAGGGTTTCCGTCCCGATCGTCCCTTCGTCAAATGCGCGCGTGTTACGGGAGACACGATGGCGCGCTATCACCCACACGGTGACGGCGCGATCTACGACGCTTTGGTGCGCATGGCCCAGCCGTTTTCGTTGCGTCACCCGCTGATCGACTTCCACGGCAACTACGGTTCGCCCGACTTTGGCCCGGCTGCTAGCCGATACACCGAGTCGCGTTTGCATCCACTCGCGATGCAGTTGCTCGCCGACATCGACGAGGACACGGTCGACCTGATTGCCACGTATGACGGCACGGCTGTCGAGCCTGTGGTTCTGCCTGCACGCTTCCCGAACCTGCTTGTCAACGGCAGCCAGGGAATCGCCGTCGGCATGGCCACCAGCATTCCGCCGCACAACCTTGGCGAAGTGGTGGACGCCACACTGCACCTGATCGAAAACCCGAAGGCGACCCCTGATGAACTCATGAAGTTCGTCAAGGGCCCAGACTTCCCAACGGGCGGCTTGATCCTTGGCAAAGAAGGAATCAAAGAGGCGTATCGCTCCGGCCGCGGCAGCATCAAGATGCGCGCGAAGGTGGCGATCGAAGAAGGCCAGCGCGGCCAGATGAAGATCGTGGTGTCCGAGTTGCCGTACCAAGCGAGTTGCTCGTCGATTGCAGCACGCATCCAGGAACTCGTTGACGGTGGTGACCTTGACGGCATCGCCGATGTGAACGACAACTCTTCTGGTGGTGAAACAAACCTGATCATCACCCTGAAGCGCGACGCGAACTCGAACGTGGTGATGAACAACCTGTTCAAGCTCACCCAGCTGCAGACGAGCTTCCCGGTCAACATGGTGGCCCTCGTCAATGGTGTTCCACGCACACTCAATCTGCGTGATGCACTGCAGGGTTATGTCGATCACCAGGTAGAAGTCATCACACGTCGTTCGCAGTTCCGCTTGCAAAAGGCGAAGGATCGCAATCACATCCTCGAAGGACGCCTCAAGGCACTGAACGTCATCGACGAGATCATCAAGCTCATTCGCAACAGTGAAGACGCGAACACCGCGAAGGAAGCCTTGATGGGCAAGAAGTACGGCTTCAGTGAGCGGCAGGCAATCGACATCCTCGACATGCAGCTGCGCCAACTCACCCGCCTATCACGCATCGATCTCGAGACGGAGCAGAAAGATGTGCAGAGCCGGATCAAGGAACTGCAGTCGATCCTCGATTCCGACACCAAGCTGCGTGCCGTTATCTCCAAAGAGTTGACTGCCGTGCGCGATGCGTTCGCCAGCCCGCGCGTGTGCCAAATCACCGCCGATGTCGGCGAGATGAGCGTCGAGGATCTGGTCGACAATAAGGAACTCGTCGTCGTGATGACGCAGGCCCAGTACATCAAGGCCGTCACCGCCGATTCGTTCCGCACTCAAGGTCGTGGTGGCCGTGGGGTGAGTGGAACCAAGCTGAAAGCAGACGACATCGTGCGTCATGTCATCTTCACCACATCCCACTCATATCTGTTGTTCTTCTCCAACCGTGGCCGCGTGTACCGCTTACGCGCACTCGAAATTCCGGAGCGCGAGCGCACGGCCCGCGGTATTCCAATCGTCAATCTCCTGCCACTGCAGGCAGGCGAAACGATCCAGGCGATCATCGACACCCGCGAGTTCCCGGGCGAACGCTTCCTCTTCTTCGCCACCAAGCAGGGTCAGGTGAAAAAGACCGCGTTCAACGAGTACGACTCGTCCCGTCGTGACGGCCTTATCGCGCTCAAGTTGCGTCCGAAGGACGAACTCGTGCGGGTGATCGAAACCTCCGGCACCGACGACGTGTTCATGGTGTCGAAGGGTGGTCAGACCATCCGCTTCTCCGAGAAGGTGGTGCGCCCGATGGGTCGTGCCGCCGCAGGTGTTCGTGGCATGAAGCTGCGAGCGAACGATGAAGTGGTGTCGGTGGATGTCGCCAAGAACGACTCACACATCTTGATGATCACCGAGGCCGGTTACGGCAAGCGTACGCAGATCAGCAACTTCGCACGCAAGGGTCGAGGCGGTCTCGGCATGATCGGCATCAAGCTCACCGGCAAGAAGGGCAGCGTGGTGGCCGCGTTTATGGTCGGTCCCGACGACGAAGTCGTGATCGTGTCGTCTGGTGGTACCACCATCCGCACGCCAGTGAAGGAAATATCGAAGCAGGGTCGTGCCGCAACCGGAGTACGGGTGATGAGCCTCGATTCCGGCCAACAAGTGGCATCGGCAGCGTTGATCCTCGCTCACGACGACGTCTAGTCACACATCGCCGTCATGGCAATCCTGATGAGTGCGGTCTTTGCGATCGCGATGTTGTGCGCCGCAACCATCGCAAAAGTCGGCGCGCACTTGATTGATCAACAACGAGCGCAACACGCTGCTAACGCCGTCGCTCTTGGTGCCATCCACGACGAAGATCTTGTCGACATTCTTGCTTCACGGAATGGTGGTGAAATGGTGGAACTCGACGACCATCGAGCGGAAGACGGCACGGTCAACACCCTTGTTCGTGTGGGCAGAGTCACACAAAGCGCTAAAGCGTTCGATACCTGGCACGACACCACCCCTACACTTGAACCGTGAAGGTTTCGTCGCAAACACCTCGTGTTCGCCGCGTCACGCGTGTAGTCCGCGAAATTGACCCGTGGTCTGCCTTGAAGGTGGGCTTGGTGTTTCATCTGGTCATCTATCTCACATTGCTGGTCGCCTCCGTGTTGCTGTGGAGCGTGGCATCAGCAACCGGCACCATCGACAACATCGAACGATTCCTCGAATCGTTTGGCTGGGAGTCGTTTCAGTTCAATGGGCTCGCACTGTTTCTCAACATTCTCTTTCTTGGGCTACTCGGTGTGGTGCTCCTCACAGCTCTTTGGGTACTCGGTGCAATGGTGTTTAATCTGATCACCGATTTGGTTGGCGGCATTCGTGTATCGGTGCTGGAGGAAGAGGTCGTGGTTGCACCGGTGTCGGACCAGTTCGGCAGCCAGTAGCCTTGCTAGCCCACGACCACGGTCGAGGGGCTATAGCTCAGTTGGTTAGAGCGCATCCCTGATAAGGATGAGGTCACAAGTTCGACTCTTGTTAGCCCCACCATGCAGTTCTTTCGTCGCGTGATCACCGTGCTCAGCATCGCCGTTGCGGCTGCTGCCGTGCTCCGTGTCAAAGGAAAGACGGAACAGGCCACCCGTCGCGGTGGCTGGCGTCCCATGAATCCACCTCGCGAATGATCGGGGTTGTTGGCGCCGGGGTAGTGGGCTCTCGTGTGGCCGACCAACTGGTGAGTGCGGGTGAAGCAGTCATGATTTTTGACGACGATCCGTATCGGGCACGTCGGCTTGCGGCGCTGCACTCACGCAACGGCGATGCTCGAGCCGCCGACTCACTCGATGACCTCCACGGCCTCTCGTCGGTGGTCATCGCGGTGGGTGCTCCACACATAGAGATGGTTTCTCGCCTGCTTGAAGCAGGATCCCACGTGGTGTCCTGTGGCGACGACCTGCACGATGCTGAGCAGTTGCTGGAGCTCGATGCTCGCGCACAGGAACTGGGTCGAACCGTTGTTGTTGGCGCAGCTGCATCCCCGGGCCTCACTGGTTTGTTGGTGTGGCACTTACGTGAACGCTTCGACGATATTGACGAGGCTCATGTCGCCATGCATGGCACTGGCGGACCAGACTGTGCGCGTCAACACCACCGCGCATTGAGTGGACAATCAATGGGCTGGCACGACGGCGAATGGCTTCGACGTCCCGGCGGCAGTGGCCGCGAGCTCTGTTGGTTTCCCGAACCCGTGGGTTCATACGACTGTTATCGATCAGAGATGGTCGATCCGCTGTTGTTGCGCCTTGCGATGCCAAACCTTCAGCGAGTGACGGCACGGTCTTCTGCAACCAGGCGCGATCGGTTCACCTCTCGGTTGCCCATGCTCACACCCCCTCATGCCGAAGGTGGCATGGGCGCAGTGCGAGTAGAGGTGCGGGGGTTCAAAGGCCGAGCACGAGTGGTAGAAGTCGCCGGCGTGGCGGAACGAGTGGGTCAGATCGCGGGTGTCGTCGCTGCGGCCATCACGCTTCAGATCGCTGGGTTCGAGCCGGGTTGTCAGGTGTTGGGTTCAGACCATTGCCCGAACAACGAGATCTATCAGGCAGTTATCGGCGCAGGGATTCGTGTGCACCGTTTCGTGGGGTCATTGTGACGAATCGGAACGCGCATGCCGAGGCCGCGGTGCTGATGAAGCAAGCGACGCAGCGATACACGGCGTTACGGCGCAGCATTGTGGAGGTGATGTCCAAGTCGTCCACGCCACTCACCATTGGTGATCTGCTCCGGAAACTACCAAAGGTTCCACAAAGCTCGCTCTATCGAAACCTCGCCGTCTTGGAGCAAGCAGGCGTGGCGGTGCGAGTGAAGACATCCGGTGACACCGGGCGATACGAACTCTCGGAGCGACTCGCCGGCCATCACCACCACCTGGTGTGCTCGCGATGCGGTTCAATGAAAGACATCGTGGTGCCGAGCAGTGTCGAGAAGCGTCTTGACGACAGCTTGCACGCGTTGGCGAAGAGCGAGGGTTATGTGATGCAGCATCACCGACTTGATGTTGTCGGTGTCTGCAAGAAATGTCGCTAGTTCGACTTTGTTTTGTCGTCGAGTCGAGCAATCAGTGAATCAAGTTGCTCTCGTAGCTCATCCACGGTGACCACGTTGGATAAGGCGAGACGAACACTTGCCAGTTCACGCGCAAGAAACTCTGCATTCGACTGCGTGGCGGCGGCCACGGCACGATCAGTTTCAGCCTGGCGTCGATCGCGGGTCTCTTGGCGATTCTGGGCAAGGAGAATCAACGGCGCTGCGTAGGCAGCCTGCACGGAGAACATCAGGTTCAACAAGATGAACGGGTAGGGGTCCCACTGCAGCGCAACAAAGGCGACGTTCAGCACCACCCAGATAACGACGAGCACGCTCTGGATCATCAAGAAACGAGCAGTTCCCATGTATCGGGCAACCGTTTCGGAAAGGCGGCCGAAGGCCTCCTGGTCGTACGGCAACTTGGTCGTGCGACGACGAGGACGAGCGAGGTTCTCTGCGCGCTTCATGAGCCCACCACCGAGTTCGGTTGGCGCCGCCAGTCAACAGGCAGTGCCTTGTCGAGCACGTCGTCAACCGTGATTGCCCCAAGCAGTCGGTTGTTTGAATCACACACGGCAATGGCCAATTGGTTGTATGACGCGAGTCGCTCGGCAACCTCGCGTTCCTTGATCATCGGTGAGATCGTGTGTTCTTCTTCAACACACTGTCCGAGCGGTAGATGCGGCGGCTCCCGCAGCAATCGTTGGAAGTGCACCACGCCGAGGTAGGAGCCCGTGGGTGGATAGTGCGGTGCGTGTGCAACGAACACCTGTGCGGCGATCGACACCAACACCTCTGGTTCACGAATGCGGGCGAGAGCATCGGCAACGGTCGCGTCGGGTGACATCACAATGATGTCGGGGGTCATCAATGCTCCAGCGGTTCCTTCGGGGAAGGACAGCAACAAGCGAACCGTTTCCGCATCTTCGTCATCCATGGCTTCGAGTACCTGCATGCGTTGCTCACCAGGCATCTGGGCGAGCAGGTCGGCAAGGTCGTCGTATTCCATTTCGTCGAACACGTTGGTGAGACGCTCCATGTCGAGGCCTTCGATGAGGCGCAACTGCTCATCCTCGGGCATCTCCTCGAGCACGTCGGCGAGGCGTTCGTCATCCATCGCTTCAGCCAAAAGTCGGCGTTGTTCGATCGGCAAGGCACGAATTACCCCGGCCACATCACTTGCGTGCATGTCACGAAGACGCGCTACTTCGGCAGCCATCGGCGTGTTCGGCGCAAACAACGTTGCCACCTGCGTCCAGTCGACGAGTCGATAGCTCGGTCGCGGGTTCAACAACCCGCGCTTGGTGAGTCGGACCTTTGCCACATGCCAACCGGGCTTCTTGCCGGTGTGCGATCCGAGGGCGACGTCGCTTACTACTTCGTCACCCACGCGCTGGTCGAGCACGTCCTTGCCAATGAGTCGCTCTCCGGGGCGTAGGCGGAAGGGGTTCAGGTCTACGTCCCAGGACTTCAGGCGAACGCCGGAGTTGTCGAGTGAGGCCACGCGGGTGGAGGAGACAAAGATCTTGCGTCGCTGGCTGGAGACGACAAAGCCCAGCACCGTGGGGGCCTCCGTGCTGCGGCCGGTCACGATGACGATGTCCTCGATTCGGCCAATCGGCGAACCTCCGCCGTCCAGCAAGGGCAGGCGCATGACTCGAAATGCGTAGATGAGTTCTGCAGCCATGTGCAGAAGGCTACCCGTGTAATTTCGGACGACTTCCCGGGCTCGAGTCGGATGAATGCTCTACGGCTACCCTTGCAAGCGCACTACGGGGACGTAGCTCAGCTGGCTAGAGCACCTGCTTTGCAAGCAGGGGGTCGT
>JAFMFC010000101.1 GCA_017856375.1 Ilumatobacteraceae bacterium
ACGTTGCCGATGGAATACGCCGTGGAGTGGAGCCGCTTGATCGAACTGCAGATGGAAGGCTCGGTCGGCTGAGCCGAACCGTTTTCGCCAGGATCACGATCATGCCCATGCGGACCGAGTGCAAGCACTTCGAGAGTCGCTCGTATGCCAACGGTGACACGGTGCGCAAATGCAACCTCGGCCTCGCCCCCGATGCGCCGTGGCGATGCCCAGAGAACTGCGAGAAGTATGAGCGTCGACTGGTGGACGTGGCGTGGGCGCACGGATCACTCGTGCCACCGGTGACACCAGTTGAGCCAGCAAGCTTGGACGACGGCACTGCTGCGGCGGTATTGGATGAAGCAGCGGCGATTATCAACGCGGCCGTGGGCGACGTGCTCGACGACCTGAACGACAAGCGCAAGAACAAAAAGAAGAACCGCGACAAGAAGAAAAAGAAGAAGTAGATGACCGCGCTTACGCTCCCCACTATTGACGAAGAGATCTGGCGCTACAGCCGGATCAACGAACTCGACCTCTTGCGCTATCGCGACGGTAAAGCCGAGACGGTGGTGACTGGTGCGGACGGGATTCAAAAGGGTGCACCCGGCATTGCCATGATGAGCGACCCCGATGTGTTTGCCACGATCAACGGTGAATCACCGCAGGTAACTGCGCTCACCACGCCAATTGGTGGTGCGCACCCCACGATGGTGACGGTGACACACCGAATCACCGAATCGGGGGTCATCGCGCGTCCGCGACTGGTGATTGATGCTGCCGAGAATTCCGAAATCGTGGTGGTGGAGCGATTCATTTCCGACGATGACATCGACTCGCTTGTGCTGCCTGTGCTTGAAGTGCACGCTGCTCAGGCCGCTCGGGTGACGTATCTCGTGGTGAACGAACTTGGCCTAAAGACATGGCAGATCGGTCATCAGATGGCAGTAGGCGAGCGCGACAGCACGGTGCGGTTGTTCACCGTTGCGCTCGGTGGCGACTACGCGCGCATGCGCGCCGAGGTTCGCTTGGTGGGGCAGGGGGCATCTGCCGAGCAAACGGCGCTCTATTTTGCCGACGGCAACCAAATGCACGACTTCCGCACATTGCAGGTGCACGAAGCACCCCGCACGCACAGCGATTTGCTGTTCAAGGGTGCAGTGAAAGACACGGCGAAGAGTGTGTACACCGGCCTCATCCGCATAGCCGAGAACGCCGGCAAGTCAGAGGCGTTCCAGACCAACCGCAACCTCACGCTCTCGAGTGGCGCGTGGGCTGAAAGTGTGCCCAACCTCGAGATCGAGACGAACGACGTGAAGTGCAGCCACGCTTCCACCGTTGGCCCAATCGACGATGAGCAGCGCTTCTATCTCGAAAGTCGCGGCGTGCCGCCCGAGGTGGCCGAACGTCTGGTGGTGTTCGGCTTCTTCGAAGATGTGATTGCGCGACTGCCTGAGTCGGCACTGCTTGCAGACGTGCGCAAGGGTGTAATTGAGAAGTTGGGGGTACGTGCATGAGCTCGGATGTCTGTGCACTCGATGAGATGACGCCAGGAACCGTGCGCAGGGTACGCGTGAAGGGTCATGAGATCGCCCTCGTGCGAATCGACGACAACGTGTACGCCATCGGTGATCGTTGCAGCCATGCCGATGTTTCGCTTTCGGAAGGCGAAGTGTTGTGTGACACCAAGGAGCTCGAGTGCCCGCGGCACGGCAGCTCGTTCAGTTTGGAGACGGGGATTCCGAGCACGCTGCCTGCCACACAGCCAGTACCCGTGTATGTGGCACGAGTAGAAAACGGTCGCGTGATGGTGGAGGTGTCGAAGTGAGCGTGCTCGAAATTCGTGACCTTGCCGTTTCGGTTGCCGGCAATCAGATTCTGAATGGCGTCACGCTCACCATTCGCAGTGGTGAGGTGCATGCGGTGATGGGCCCAAACGGCGCCGGTAAGTCGACGCTCTCTGCCGCGATCATGGGCAAGCCTGGTTACCAAGTGACCGCAGGAACGGTGACGCTCGACGGTGCTGACGTGCTTGCGATGCGTACGTGGCAGCGTGCTGTCGCAGGACTTCACCTCGTGATGCAGTACCCGACGGAAGTCCCCGGCGTGATGTTGCAGGAAGTGTTGAGCGAGGCACTCGCTGCGCGCGGTGCGACGAAGAAACCTTTGGACGATCTGATCGAAGCCGAGGCCGAGCGCATCCACTTCGACCGCGAACTCGTACGTAGGGCAGTGAACGTGGACTTCTCCGGTGGTGAGAAGAAGCGCAACGAGACATTGCAGATGGCGGTGCTACAGCCGAAAATCGCCATTCTCGACGAACTTGATTCAGGCCTCGATATTGACGCCTTGCGCGACTGCACCAAGCGTGTGGAGGACGCCACCAAGGAAACGAATCTTGGCGTGCTCGTGATTACGCACTACAGCAAGCTGTTCGATGAGCTGAAGCCCGATTTCGTGCACATCCTGGCCAAGGGCAAGATCGTGAAGAGTGGTGGGCCTGAACTGGCCGATGTACTCGAGCGCGACGGCTACGCCGCCTTCGCCTGAGTTCTGATCTCAGAACTGGCAAAGTAGATGTATGACCATCGGCAGGGGAGAGCGTAAAGATGGACTTCATCGGCGATTCGAATTCAAGAACTTCGCTGAAGCTTGGGAATTCATGAACAAGGTTGCCGTATTGGCGGAAGCCCAAGACCATCACCCCGATTGGAGTAATTCCTACAACGTGGTGGACATCACTTTGTGTTCGCACGACGGGGGGCGGACGGTTACTGCGCGCGATCATCGTCTGGCCACCGCAATCAACGAGTTGATCACGAGATGAGTATCGGGGTTCTCGACCGAACTTTTGTACGCAAGGACAAGTTCCCTGGTTGGTGGGTGGTTTTCGCGTGCTTTGTTCTCATGACCATGCAGGCAGGTGTGGGCTTCTATGGCTTGGCGGTCTTTCTCAATGCGTTCAGCAAGGAACGAGGTTGGGCAGTCTCGTCAATTTCGTTTGCGACGACCATTTTCTTCTTCGTCGGCGCTTTGTCAGGTTTGTGGGTGGCGCGACTCATCGCGAAACGAGATGTCCGATTGGTCGTGTTGGCGGGGGCGGTAACCAGCGCAGCGTGCTTGATTGTTCTCGGACACGTGACGGCTCGCTGGCAGTTGTATCTCGTCTATGCCGTCTACGCGGTTGGTTGGGTTGCGGTTGGGCAAGGTCCGGCTACCACGGTGGTGACAAGGTGGTTCCATGAGAGACGAACTGCCGCACTTGCACTTGCGTCAACGGGTATGTCTGTCGGGGGAATCGCAGTTACCCCGGTCGTGAAAGCAATCGTTGATCATCTGGGAATTCGCGCGGCAACGCCATGGCTTGCGTTGATGTGGCTGATCACCGTGGTCCCCGTCACTCTTCTGTTCATCAGACCAGATCCCACAAAATATGGATGGTCTCCCGACGGTGTGCGAACCTCCTCTGCTGTTTCCGAGCAACTGAAAGGCGTCGCGCTGAGCGAAGCTATCCGAAGCAGATTTTTCGCTGCTCTCGCAGTCGGCTATTTCTTTGCATTTTTCGCACAAGTCGGCTCTGTTCAACAGATGGTGAAGATGGTGGAAGAGCGCACATCTCCTGGCACTGCAACGCTCGCTCTGATGGTTTTGTCCGTTATGTCAATTATTGGCAGATTCGGCGCGCAGGGCATCGTGATGAGGCTTGACAAAATGAGGTTCACAGTTTCTCTGACCGTGATTCAAGGCATCGCATTTGTTGTGATGGCAATGTCACACGACGCTCTCGGTTTGAATATTGGCGCAGCGTTGTTCGGGCTGACAATCGGAAATCTGTTGATGATGCAGTCTTTGCTGGTGGCTGATCGCTTTGGAGTTCGAGATTTTCCACAGATCTCTGCACGAGTGGCGATGGTGGCAACAATGGGGATGGCAGCTGGCCCCTTTGCGCTTGGCTGGATTCACGACAACGCCGGCGGTTACACGCCCGCATATCTTGTGGCCGCAGGGTGCTCAGTAGTCGCACTTGTCATATTCTCGGTGGCACTTTCCGATTCGCGGGCTTTCGATGAGTGACGTTCATCCCAATGTCGCACGCGTGGTGGAGGCTGGAAAGAAACTCGGGCTGAACATTCAAACGCGAAGATTTCCCGAGGGAACCAAGACTGCCCAGGATGCCGCAGAGGCCATCGGAGTTTCGGTAGGTCAGATCGTGAAGAGCCTGGTGTTTGCAGTCGACGGCGAGATCGTGATGGCATATGTGAGCGGGGCGAATCAGCTTGATGAAAAGAAGCTTGCGCTTGCAGCAGGTGGAGCAAAGTGTGCTCGAGTTGATGCTGACGCAGTGCGAGCAGCTACCGGGTATCCGATCGGTGGCGTGCCTCCCTTTGGGTTTGAGAAGAAGCTGCGCATCTTCATCGACCCGGACTTGTTGCAGTACGACGA
>JAFMFC010000102.1 GCA_017856375.1 Ilumatobacteraceae bacterium
TTCAGGTTAGGGGTAGCGGCTACCTAATTACGGGCTTGAGATTCAGGCGATTTGGAGCTCGAGGTTGTTTTCCGCTTCGCTAGGAAAAAACACACATCGCACCATCGGCGGATTGATTGCGATCAAGGGGGTGACCGTGAAACATCGGTTGGCGTCCTCCTTATCGAGATCAAGGGTGGGAGTGTCACAACAAGTTGTGACGTCACCCGACGATCTCGACGAGGATCGACGGCAGCGGAGACGCGTATCGGAGATGGCTATTGGCCTCATTCTCGTACTTGTCGGAGCGCTGTCATCATTGTGGCTGTTCTCGTCACTGTCGAAGACGGAAGCGATTGTGCAGACGTCTCGCGCCGTTCGACGAGGAGAAGTGATCACTGAATCACATCTCCAAGTGGCGATGATCAACGAACGAGATGCGGCGAGATTCGTCCGACCGACTTCAGCGGTCGACGTGATCGGAAAAGTCGCGGCAATCGACCTCGACTCATCTACGCCGTTGACTATGGCGATGGTGGAGCGTCTTCCCGTTCTCATGCCAGGTGAGGCACTTACCTCGGTGGCGATGGAGCCGGGCAAATTTCCGCCCGATCTGGAGGTTGGCGACGAGGTGGCGGTCGCGCTGGTTCCCGACATCGTGGTGGCTGAAGCTCGTCCCACCCGGCTCTTCGAGGGGCGAGTGGTGGTGTGGTCCATCGATCAACCCGAGGGATTATTTGGAACCGCGATAGTCACACTTCGCAGCACAGCGGAATTGGCCGTTGAGATTGCAGGATCGGGCGAGGTGCAGATTGCGGTGATTGCACCATGACTCTTGAGTCGACCACAGTGACCGCATTTGGTGAGGATGAATCCCTCCACTTGCATCTCGCAACGGTGGTGGGCGAGTTGCTTGCGGATGAGCGAGTGGAGCGTCAGGGTCGGCGTGAACAACCGTTGACCTCCGATGAAGAACTGAACTTTGCGCGCCAGGCAGCACGAACTGAATGCACTCGAATACGACGCGAGAAGGGGCTGACCACGATTCCGCTGGAGGTGGAAGGCGACCTCATCGCTCGTTGCGTGTCTGAAGTCCTTGGCCTCGGTCGTCTGCAGCCTTTGCTCGACGACGAGGAGGTGACCGACATCCATGTTCGCGGCTGGGACTCTGTATGGGTACGGCTACGGGACGGACGCAGGGAACGACGCAAGCCGATCGTCGACTCGGACAAAGCGCTCATCGAGTTGATCAGGAGAATGGCAGCACGAACGGGGAGCTCTGAACGTCGCTTTGATGCGGGGAACCCAGAACTGAACTTGCAGATGGCTGACGGGTCACGACTCTTTGCGGTGATGGAGGTCTCGAAGCGGCCAAGCGTCGTGATTCGCCGGCATCGCTTCGAGTTGTCAAGCCTCGATGAACTCGTTGCTCGGGGAATGCTCGACGAACCTCTTCGCCAATTCTTCGTTGCCGCAGTCGCCGCCAGGCGAAACATCGTGATTTCTGGAGGCACGGGCTCGGGGAAGACCACGTTGTTGAGAGCCTTGATCAACGAAGTTCCCCCCGAGCAGCGAATTGTGACGATCGAGGACTCCTTTGAGTTGGGAATCGACCGCTTTGCGGATCTGCATCCGGATCACGACGCTCTCCAGGCGCGACCGATGAACATCGAGGGGAGCGGTGAGGTGACACTTTCCGATCTCACTCGGATGGCTCTCCGAATGGATCCGGACCGGGTCATCGTTGGCGAGGTACGTGGCGCGGAGGCGTTTCCCATGCTGATGGCGATGAGCCAAGGAAACAACGGCTCGATGTGCACAATGCATGCCGACTCCACCCGATCGGTGTTCCCCAAGTTGGCTGCGTATGTGTCCATGGCCTCGACAGGTCTCCCTGTGGAAACGGTGAATCTGCTCGTTGCCAGTGCGGTTCATTTCGTGGTCCACATCGACAACGCAGATGGTGTGCGAAGAGTGTCATCGATACGCGAGGTGGTGGATAGCGAGGGGTCGTCGATCATTTCCAACGAAGTATTCGGTCGCGCAGTGGATGGACGATCTCGTTGGGCGTATCCACTGAGGGACAGCACCCGGTCACGATTCGAGGAGCAGGGCTTTCGAAGCCCTCTCGAAGAGTGGAGCATGACATGACTGCGGCTATCGCGGCATTGGCTGGTGGGCTCGTCGGCTTGGGCTTCGTGGTGATGTGGCTCGGTCGTCGAGGTGGATCGGCCCTTTCGATTCTTGGAGCAACACTGACGCGCCGCGCACGAATTCAGATGTTGGCAATCCCCATTGCCGGATTGACGGTGTACGCGATGACGGGATGGGTTGCATTGTCAGCTGCAGCCTTCGTGGCGACCTCCCTGATCCCCGGAGTCGCGCGGCCGAGGATCGCCCAGCGAAACGATCAAGAGGTGGTCGATGCAATCGCCACTTGGACGGAGCAGATTCGTGACACGATCGCGGGCGCTCGGGGGTTGGAGGAGGCGATCATCGCCACTTCAGAACAATCACCGACACCTATTCGCTCTGCGGTGAACAGGCTTTCAGCCTTCATCGTTTACGGCCGACTTGATGATGGGCTCCGCAGGTTTGCCGACGACATCAGGCACCCCACCGCCGACTTTGTCGTGGCGGCACTTTCGACCGCCCACCATCACCAGGCTCGTGAACTTGGCGCCTTGTTGTCGGGAATTGCCGAGTGTGCCCGCGACGAGAGCAAGATGCGCTCGCGTATTTGGGTGGGAAGAGCACGAACACGAACCTCACTGCGAATCATCACGATGGTGGTTGCTTCTTTTGTTGGTGGCCTGTTCCTCCTCAATCGGTCTTACCTCGCTCCCTTTGCGACGTCCCAGGGGCAGCTCGTTCTCGCGATGGTTCTCACTTTGTTCGCGGTGTCCCTCGGCATTATGCATCGGATGGCGCGAATCGAGACCCCAGAGCGCTTCGTTCGCAAGAAGGTGGTGGACGCATGATCGCATTCCTGATCCCAGGCATCGCCTTCGCCGGAGGAATCGCAGTGTTCACGCTTCCTGGTCTGCGAATAAGGATTTTCACGCATCTGGAAGATCTGTTCGGAGCGACGCGTCGGCGGATCGCGGGTGTTTCTTCCAGGCGACTTGGAACTGATCTCCAGTTGGTGGGTGTCTCTCTCGAAGACATCGTCATTTGGAAACTTCTCGGCCCCTTGGTTTGTCTGGGATTCTCCCTGGTGGCAGGCATCGTCTTGTCGTCCCTCGGCATTTCACTTCCGGTGATCTGGGCCGTGCCCCTTGTAGTTCTTTCGTTTGCAGTGGGTTTCGTTTTGCCCGACGTGTGGGTGAAGTCGCGAGCGAAGCGAAATCGGATGACGTTTCTTTTTTCATTCTCGAGTTTTCTCGATCTCACCAATGTCCTTCTTTCGGGCGGAGCAGGAATGGAGACCGCGCTTGTTGCGGCGTCCGAGGCAGGTGATGGGATCGCATACGCAAGAATTCGGGAGGCATTGACGCGTTCCAGAACTACCCATCGTTCTCCGTGGCACGAATTGCAGAGACTGGGTGACACGCTCGGCCTTGAAGTGGTGTCCGAAGTTGGCGCGAGCATTCAGCTGGCAGGCGAGCACGGGGCTCGCGTTCGTTCATCGCTCGCCAAGCGAGCGGAAACCGTCCGCCACAAACAGAGCGCCGAAGTGGAGGCTGCGGCAAACGCAGCTACAGAGCGCATGGGCCTGCCAATGGTGCTGTTCTTCCTCGGTTTTCTCGTGCTGATTGGTTATCCAGCAGCCGAACAAATGCTTCAAGGTCTCTAGAGAAAGGGAGAGCCATGAAAGAAATCATCAGGTACTACTGGATCAGATTCTCGGCATCAGCCGAGCGTGATTACGAAGCCGGAGAGGTCAGTGCCACCACGATCGTGATGGCCGCTGCTCTCGTGGCCTTGGCAATTGCGGTAGGGGCGACCATCACGGCACGAGTTCGTGACAAAGCGAATTCCCTCGATCTCGGCTGATCCTCGTCACGAGTCGGGTGAAGTGAGCGCCGAAACGGTGCTCATGGTTCCCATCGTGTTCATGGTGATGGTGATCGCCATTCAAGCTGCCGTGTTCATGCATACCGCTCACGTGGCCCAGATGAGCGCGACGGAAGGCGCGGTGGCAGCGGCACGATTTGGCGGTGGAGTCTCGGCGGGCGCTGAGGCGACTGTCAAGGCACTTGCTGAGCTTCGGGCAACCCCGACGGACATACCAACGGTGAACATCACCAACGGGTTTGCGGAGGTCACGGTGGGGCTTCGCGTTCCTCGGGTGGCACCCTTCTTCGACTTGGTGGTCACCCGTTCTGCGCGTGAACCGGTTGAACAGTTCTTGGCACCGGATCAACGATGAAATTCGAGAGGGGGAGTGCGACGGTCGAGACAGTCGTGTTGATTCCT
>JAFMFC010000103.1 GCA_017856375.1 Ilumatobacteraceae bacterium
GCGTGTTTTCGGTGATGTGGCCGACATAGGGGGTCCCGTACACGTGCCCGGTGGACAGGAAGATGAAACGTTTGGTGCCAGCAGCGATGCTCGCCTCGAGAACGTTTCGTGTTCCGTCGACTCCAACTGTTCGGGCCAGTTCGGGGTTCTCCTTTGCGGCGAAATCTGGAAGCGAGACGAGATGCACGACGGTGTCCATTCCGTTCAGAGCATCGTGCCAGCCCGATTTCACCGTTACATCCGCGATGCAAGTGGACGCGCGAGAAGCCCATGTGGGTACCTGACGAGAAGTTCGCGAGGACAACCTGATTGGTATGTCGGTCGCGTGCTCTAGTCGCTCGGAAAGTCGCCCGCCGATGGTGCCGAAGCCGCCAACGACGAGGACACCGTTCGTCATCGGTGCTTGAGCGCCCAGTCGTAGGGGATGGTGGACGATAGAGGATCCAGTCGATCGATCTCGTTCGGATCGTGAGGGATCGTTGCACAATTGGCGACCAACGACATCTGCGTGTCGATTCCTTTAAATCCGTTCCACACTCCCGGTGGAACGGTCACCAACATGTAGTTGTCCGGGCCGAGGATGAGTTCCTGGATCTCTCCCTTGGTGGGGCTGTTCGGACGATCGTCGTACATCACGAACTTGATTCGACCGATCGGCACCGCGTAGTTGAGCGTCATTTCCCGGTGAATGTGCCACGCCTTGATCACACCGGGAAAGATCGTGGAGAAATAGATCTCGCCGAACTGCTGGAAGTGTTCGTCGGTTGTCTTCAACATGTGCATCACCTTGCCGCGCTCGTCGTGAATTTGGCGCAGGGGAATCACTTTGACTCCGTCGATCATGGTCGTGCCTCCGTGTACTGATGGATCTGTCGGCGAGTGAGTTCGAGTGCCGGGGTGCCCACATGTTGTTCGCGGTACCAGCCAATCGTGTGCGCAAGCGTCTGTTCGATACCCCATCGCGGTCGCCATCCGAGTTTCGTATGCGCCCTGTCGCAATTCAGGTTGAGCAGACCGGCCTCATGCAGTTTCGAATCTGGTTCTTCCACGCGCACCGCTCCGGCACCCCAATGACCGATCGATCGTTCGACGACATCAAGAACGGTATGGATCGAATCCACCGCTGGTCCGAAGTTCCAGGAACCCGTGGCGGCATCCGGCTTTTCGAGCAAGGCAGCAGCCAACACGAGGTAACCGGAGAGTGGCTCCAACACGTGCTGCCAAGGACGAGTCGCGTGGGGAGAGCGAATCACGATCTCTTCGCCTTTGGCGAGTGCGCGGATGCAGTCAGGAATGATTCGCGCTTCCGCCCAATCTCCACCACCAATCACGTTCCCTGCTCGGGCGCTCGCTGCGCCGAATCCGTCGCGGTGTTTGAAGAAGGAATCGTTGTAGGAGGAAAACACGAGTTCCGCGGCCGCCTTTGAGGCGCTGTACGGGTCGTGGCCACCGAGTTCGTCGGTTTCCACGTATCCGACATGAGTCTCACGGTTTCGGTAGCACTTGTCTGAAGTGGCGAACACCAGCGAACGAACTGTCGTGGACTCGCGCACTGCCTCGAGGAGATTCACACCGCCTGCGACGTTGGTGTCGAAGGTTTCCTTGGGGTCACGGTACGAGCGTCGCACGATCGGCTGTGCAGCGAGATGAATCACGACATCTGGTTTGGAACGAGCAAAGACCTTGCGCACCGCTTCGAGATCGCGAACGTCGCCATCGAAGTGGTCGATGAGTGAATGAAGCCCAAGTTGGTTGAAGTGGGAAATTGGGCCGTCCGGGGGGAGAGCAAACCCGAATACTTCAGCACCGAGGTCGTGCAACCACAACGAAAGCCACGAACCTTTGAATCCGGTGTCGCCAGTGACGAGTACCCGTTTCCCGTTGAATTGGGGGAGCGCTGCTACCAGAGCTTCCAAGGCGACCTTTCGCTCGTGGCCATCGAGTCGAGCAATGTCCAGTCACGGTGGGTATCCATGCACTGCCAGAAGTCGTCGTGTTCGTAGACGGCCAACTCGCCGTCGCTGACGAGTGATCGCATCGGTTCTTGTTCGAACACGAGACCCTCGCGATCGTCGAGATAGTCGAAGATTTGTGGTTGGAGCACGAAGTATCCACCAGAAATTCGTCCACCGGTGGCCTGCGGTTTTTCATTGAATTCGGAAGCGAGCCCGCTCTTGTCGATCACCAATTCGCCGAATCGCCCAGGAGGCCGCACACCCGTGACCGTCGCCGTCTTTCCTTGCTTGACGTGGAACTTCTTCAGAGCGCCAAGGTCGATGTTGCTGAGCCCATCGCCGTAGGTAAGCATGAACGGAGCGTCTTCGACATGGTGTTGCACACGCTTCACACGTGCACCGGTCATGGCGTTGAGTCCCGTGTCGACCAAGGTCACTTTCCACCCCACTTCGGTTTCGCGCGAGTGATAGGTGATCGCTTCGTCCTTGCCGAGATCGATCGTGAAGTCGCGCGTACGTGCCCGGTAGTTGAGGAAGAAATCCTTGATCACCTCGCCCTTGTAGCCGAGACAGAGCACGAACTCGTCATTACCAAAGTGGGCGTAGTACCTCATCAGATGCCAGAGAATCGGTAGCTGCCCGATGGTGATCATGGGCTTCGGAACGTCGGCGGACACGTCGCGAATTCGCGTGCCAAAGCCGCCGCACAGGATCACCGTCTTCATGTCAGCCATTACCGTCCACCACCGTTCACGCTTGATGCGGCGTTATCAAGATACCAACGAGTGGGCTTGATTCGTGTTGCTGGCACGTCGTGCCCTTGTCGCAATTGGTCGATCATCGAAGCTTTTTCGTTTCCGATTGCCATCAGCAATCGATTTGGAATGCACCGAATCATTGCGATCGAAAACGACACGCGAACGAGAGGTGGTTTCGGACTTTCGTGCTCGATGACCAGCGGCGCAGACGAGTTCAAGGTGTCATGTCGAGGAAAGAGACTCGCCACGTGTCCGTCTTCTGCCATGCTCAGAAGCGCAACATCAGGAGTGCCGAGGCTCCAAAGATTTCGCGCCCATCTCTTGGCATCCTCATCGACATCACCGGTAAATGGCAGGCGAATGACGGATGGTTCTCCGAAGTGTTCGCGCAACAGTTGATCGTTGCGGTCGGGAGAATCAAAGGGCAGCCATCGCTCGTCGGTGGCGATCACGATCGTGGCATCGTCAACAGGTAGATGTCGCAATACGAGAGCAGCAGAGCGACCACCACACACGGCAAGCACGCTTCGGCCGCGACTGCGACTTGCTCGTTCCAAGAGACCGGCGATCTCGAGCGCGCAGGCTCGTGCCGCGTCATCCTCTGAAGTGAATGGCGAAGCGAATCCCTGTTCGTTGCGCATGATTAGTTCAGTCCGAGAACTTGTTTCCAGCGAGTCAATTGTTGATCGAGGCAGAACACGTCGTCGCCCAACGAATTGTTCTGGGTCTGCCCATTCAGCATTTCGGCAAGTTCTGCCTCGGTCGCTACAGCGCGAACAAGTGGGTGCTGTGGAACGACCGAGAGATCGAGTTCTCGTGGGTTGAGCACGGTGATCACGGGTACTCCGAGAGAGATCGCTTCCAGCACAGCAGTGCCACTTGCGCCGAGCACCACTACTTCGGCTTTCGAGATCAGTTCGTCTGCGCTTTCAGCAGACACCGTGACCCGGTGAGGATCGAACGTGAACCGACTTGCATCGATCAGGGGATGTGGCTTGAACGTGATCTGTCGGTCTCCGGCCAGTCGTGCGACCCAGTTCAGGTAGCGCTGCGAACTCGCCACCTCGAGCTCGCCGAGCACAAGGATTCCTCGTCGCGGTGAAGGACTTGACCCACGCTTGTCTGCACGGAGATACATCAACGCCTCAGCGTCGAGCAACGATTCGTGCGTGTACCCACCACGCAGGAGCTCCTCCTTGGCGATGGGGGAATTGACTGCAACTTGCGCGGGCAAGAGGCTGCGCGAATTCTCTCCCACGAAGTAGCGAAGATCCCAATAGCGAACTGTCGCGTGTGGCACTGCAATTGCGGTGCAGTTCGATCCGGCAAAGTGTCGCAGAGCGAACTCCCACGGCTGGTTCTCGTAGATGTAGAGGAGAGATCGTTTGTCAGTGGAGTGCAGGAGCCGACGCATGTTTTCCATGTTGATCGCGATGCTCATTGGGTGGGACCCTCGGAAGGACTCCCGCCAGTCGCGCTCAAAGATGGGCCATAAGTCGCAATCCCGCGAGATAAATGCCTCTCGGGGGTTGATCTCCAGCTTTTTGATGCGTCGATATGTGTTCCATGCGCGCCAGGCGTCTTTCACACCGTGAACTTGGTCGAGAAGGTGATGACGCGGCAGAGCCTTGAGCGCCTTTCGTGCTGCAGGCGGATTCGGAA
>JAFMFC010000021.1 GCA_017856375.1 Ilumatobacteraceae bacterium
CCATCTGCAGTTCGATCAAGCGGCTCCACTCCACGGCGTATTCCATCGGCAACGTTCGGGTGACGGGCTCAATGAATCCGTTCACCACCATTCCCATCGCCTGCTCTTGGGAGAGGCCGCGACTCATCAAATAGAACAGCTGCTCGTCGGCAATCTTCGACACCGTGGCCTCGTGACCAATCTGCGCATCGCGCTCGCCCACTTCCATGTAGGGGAAGGTGCGGCTCTCGGAATTCTCATCCAATATCAGCGCGTCACACTGCACGTGACTCTTGCAGCCAGTGGCATCTTCCTCCACGCGCACGAGTCCGCGGTACGTGGTGATTCCGCCGTCCTTGGAGATCGACTTGGAGACGATCTTGGAAGACGTCTCGGGAGCGGCGTGCACCATTTTCGCGCCAGCGTCTTGGTGTTGGCCAGCACCGGCATAGGCAACCGACAGCACTTCACCCGTTGCCTTGGGGCCAACGAGGTACACGCTCGGGTACTTCATCGTCAGCTTCGAGCCGATGTTGCCGTCGATCCACTCCATGTGGCCTTCGGCTTCCACGCGTGCTCGTTTGGTGACGAGGTTGTACACGTTCGGTGACCAGTTCTGAATGGTGGTGTACGTGACATGCGCGCTCGGCTTCACCACGATCTCCACCACGGCGGAGTGCAACGCATCGTTCGTGTACACAGGGGCGGAGCAACCCTCGATGTAGTGCACCTTCGAACCTTCATCCGCAATGATCAACGTGCGCTCGAACTGTCCGGCGTTCTCGCTGTTGATGCGGAAGTACGCCTGCAGCGGCATCTCGCACTCCACGCCCGGCGGAACGTAGATAAACGAACCGCCCGACCATACCGACGTGTTGAGTGCAGCGAACTTGTTGTCGCCCATCGGGATTACCGAGCCGAAGTATTGCTTGACGAGATCGGGATACTCGCGCAACGCGGTGTCCATGTCGCAGAACAAGATGCCCTGCTCTTCGAGTTCGATGCGATTGCGGTGGTACACCACTTCGCTGTCGTACTGCGAGGTGACGCCGGCGAGATACTTGCGCTCGGCCTCGGGAATACCGAGCTTCTCGTACGTCTTCTTCATCTGCTCCGGCAAGTCATCCCACTCGTCGGTCTGCGCTGCAGCAGGCCGCAAGTAGTAGTAGATGTCGTTGAAGTCGATGTCTGGCATGTTCACGCTGAACCACGGCAGCATCGGCTTCTTCTCGAAGGTTCGCAGCGATCGAAGGCGAAGGTCACGCATCCACTTCGGCTCGCCCTTCCACCAGGAGATCTGCTCGATGACGTTCTCGTTCAACCCCTTCTCGGGCACGAAGGCGTACTCGGTTTCGTCGCTCCAGCCGAGCGAGTACTTGCTGAGGTCCAGATCGAATGCGGTCATTACGGTCAACTCCGAAACCTTGGGGGCTGAATTTCTACTACGCAGATAGTAACAATTGACCCCCTCGGCGCCTCATCCAGCCAAGGAAATGACACAGATAGGGTCAATTGCCCCATGGAACGCTTTGGACTCGTCGGCCTGCCCAACGCCGGCAAGTCATCCCTCTATAACGCGCTCACGGGCGGGGCCGCGCTGGCCGCCCCCTACCCCTTCGCCACCAAGGACCCGAATATCGGTGTGGCCAAGGTGCTCGACCCACGTCTCGATGCCTTGTCGGAAATGTCGAAGAGTCAAAACGTCGTGCACGCCACCGTTGAAGTGGTGGACATCGGCGGTCTGGTCGAAGGTGCGAGCAAAGGCGAAGGTCTGGGTAACAAATTCCTCGCCAACATTCGCGAAGTCGATGCCATCGTCTTCGTGTTGCGCGCATTCGTCAACGACGACATTCCCGGCCCTTCCGATCCGCTCGAACATCTCCGCGTAGTGGAACTCGAACTCGCACTCGCCGATCTCGAGGCAGTGGAAAACAAACTTTCGAAGATTCAAAAAGCCGCACGAATGGATAAGTCGGTTGCGGAAGAAGCAGAGGCGCTGCAGCGCGCGCACGTGCATCTCGCAGAAGGTAAGCCGCTGTATCGCGCGGGCATCTCCGAAGACGATCGCGCACTACTCGCGCCGTACTTCCTGCTCACCGCGCGACGTGTGCTTGTCGTCGTCAACGTCGCCGAAGATGCGCTCGACACCATCCCCGCTGTAGTCGAGCGAGTGCGCAAGGAGATCGCTCCCCCCGGGTCAGCGAGCGAACACGATGTGGAAGTGCTTGGTATGAGCGTGCAACTCGAGGCAGAAGCTGCACAACTCACGGGTCAGGATCGTGTGGAGATGCTCGAGGCACTCGGTCTCGGCGAAGGCGCGTTGCCAAGAATGGTGCGCTCGGCGTACCACCTGCTCGGTTTGCGCACGTTCTTCACCACCGGTGAAAAAGAGACTCGCGCGTGGACGTTCCATGCAGGGGCGAAGGCGCCCGAGTGTGCGGGCAAAATTCACACCGATCTGCAGCGTGGCTTCATTCGCGCCGATGTCATTCACTGGGACGAACTCGTCGAGATTGGATCGTGGACAAAGGCGAAGGATCTCGGGAAGATTCGCGTCGAAGGCAAAGACTATGAGGTCGTTGACGGCGACGTCATGGAGATCAGGTTCAACGTCTGAGGCCCCATGGCTGCCAAACGTGAGCCCCTCTCGTGTTGGCTGGTTTCCGAAGGTCGCGTGCTCGCCAGTGCCAATCTCGCCAACACCCGCTCCACTCGTCGCCGCGGCTTGATCGGTGTCGGCCATGTCGAGAATCCACTCGTTCTCTCGCCGTGTAAGTGGATTCACACCGTCGGAACACGAATCGATCTCGATGTCGCCTACTTGGATGCCGAAGGCGTCGTAATCAAGATGATTCGCGTAGCCCCGATGCGCTTCACCACTCCCGTGCGCGGCGCACACCAGGTGATCGAGGCCGCCGAAGGATCCTTCGAGCGCTGGAACCTCCGCCTCGGTGATCGCGTAGAAGTGCGTGGCCAATGAGCGGCTCACTCACTCTCGTGGCCACGCCCATCGGCAATCTGGGTGACATCACGCCCCGGGCAACGACGGCCCTACAAGAGGCCGACTTGGTGTGCTGCGAGGATACGCGGCGCACCGGATTACTGCTGCACCATCTCGGCATCGAAGGCAAGAAGTATCTCGTAGTAAACGAGCACACCGAATACGACGCATGCGATCAAATCGTCGCCGAAGTACTCGGTGGAAAGAACGTCGTGCTCGTCACCGACGCGGGTACGCCGGGCATCAGCGACCCGGGTGAACGCGTCGTGCGCGCAGCAATTACCAATGGCATCACGGTCGAGAGTGCTCCCGGAGTTTCGGCAGTGACGATGGCTCTCGCAGCGAGTGGACTTGGCACTTCGCGCTTCGTCTTTGAGGGATTCCTGCCGGCCAAAGGTGGCGAGCGCGCTGAGCGCATCGGACAGATCGCCGATGAGCGACGCACGGTGGTGCTCTACGAAGCACCACATCGTGTGGAGCGCACCTTGCAGGATCTCGAAGTGGCCTGCGGACCAGCACGACACGTAGTGCTCGCACGCGAACTCACCAAAGTGCACGAAGAGTTCTGGCGTGGGCCATTGCATGATGCGGTGAAACACGTTGGCGAAGCTGGCCCTCGCGGTGAATACGTACTGATCCTCGAAGGCGCAAAGCCACCCGCCCCCGCCACCGATGAGGAGATCAACGAAGCTCTTCGTGCAGAGATTGCCGGAGGGGCAAGCAAGCGCGATGCTGCCACCAAAGTGGCGATCATGCTTGGTGCCCCTAAGCGCCGCGTCTACGAACTCGCGCTCGCTCTCAACTGACGATCAGTTCGGCAACAGCCCAATCTGACGAATTTCGGCGACACAGTGCTCGTCGTCCCACACTTCTCCCACTTCCGAACACAAACCATCACGCACCACCGAGGAAGAGAACCGCACGCGCAACCAACCGTTCTTCGGACGAGCACGCAGGTGCAGCGTCAGTTCGATGGTCGGCACCCAACCCATCACGCCGTCAAGGTTGAGTACGGGTGGCGGAAATGCGTCACCCGCGAGCATCACGGAAAACACGTCGTTCGGGCGATCGTCGGGCATGCGAAACCAACCACGTACGAGTGCCATTCCCGATTTCACTCCGCGCTCGAAGCCTGCGTCGTCAGGGTGCAAACGCATGTCGAGTCGGTCAACGAGCGGGAAGATGCCGCCGTGGCTTTCGCGCATCGAGCAACTTTCCGGTGCAGGCAGATCTGGCGGCGACACCGTGATGTGCTCGAGCGGATGTTCCATTTCGTCGAAGTTGCCGAATGCTGCGATCGCTCGCACCGCCACTCGCCCACCTTGGGACAGCGTCGCCGACACGGTGCTGAGTCGCCTGCCGCGCTTGTCGACTCGCGCTTCGATACGCACCGGCCCTGCGGGTAGCGGCGCAAGATAGTGCAGCGTGATCGTCACCGGGTCTGGTCGTTCGCACTCCTCGCGCATCGCATTTGCGATCATCGCCATCACGTATCCACCGTTGGCGTTGCCGCGAATGTCCCAGCCATCCACGATCTCGGCGTCGTACACACCATCTGCACTTCGTCGCACCGCGATTGCTTGATCGAACTCGAACGGCACCGCGTCAGGCTACAAGTCGCGATATCCGAGCGTTATCGTGGAACGGTGCCGCACGACACGTCGAACCGCTTCAGCGCAACGACACCTATTTATTACGTCAATGCGAAGCCGCACCTTGGGCACGCCTACACCACGATCGTCGCCGACGCCGTGGCTCGCTGGCACCGCCTGCTCGGCGAGGACGTGCACCTGCTCACCGGCACCGACGAACACGGCCTGAAGATCCAGCAGGCGGCCGATGCCGAAGGCATTTCACCGAAGCAATTTGCCGACAAGATCGCTCCCCTATTCGAACAAGCGTGGCAGCGCCTCGACATCACCAACGACGACTTCATCCGCACTACTGAAGCGCGCCATCGCGTCGGCGTGCAGAAGTTGTTGCAGGCGTGCTACGACGCTGGCGACATCGAACTCGACGTCTATCGCGGCCAGTACTGCGTGGCCTGCGAGGCGTACTTCGTCGAGGAAGAACTCGTCAACGGCAACTGCCCCATTCACCAGCGACCCACCACCTACGTCGAAGAAGAGAACTACTTCTTCCGTCTCTCGCGTTTCGAGCAGCGCTTGCTCGACTGGTATGCGAAGCACCCCGATGCGATCAAGCCGAGCCACCGCATGAACGAAGTGATCGGCTTCATCAAAACGGGGCTGAATGACTTCTCCGTCAGTCGCAAGTCGCTCACGTGGGGCATTCCACTTCCGTGGGACGACAAGCACGTGGCCTACGTGTGGTTCGACGCGCTGGCCAACTACATCACCGCGCACGGATACGGCAGCAACGACGAGCAGTTCTCGTCGCGTTGGCCGGTGGATTACCACTTCATCGGCAAGGACATCATTCGCTTCCACTGCGTGTACTGGCCGGCCATGTTGATGTCGGCCGGCATCGAACCACCGAAGGGTTGGGCCGTTGGCGGTTGGCTGCTCGTCGGCGGTGAGAAGATGAGCAAGACCACGGGCAACGTGGTGAACCCACTCGATCTGATCGATGAAATCGGCGTGGACGGCTTCCGCTACTACGTGCTCGCGGAAACGCCGTATGGCAATGACGGCGACTTCACCTATGAGGGGCTGACCCAGCGGTACAACTCCGATTTGGCGAACAACCTCGGCAACCTGGCTGCGCGTGTTGCCACCGTCGTCGAGAAGAAGTGCGGCGGCATCGGCCCCAAGCCGAACCCGTCCTCGCCTCTCGCCAAGATCGCCAGCGAAGCAGTAGCTGCCACCACTGCAGCGTGGGCCGAAGTGCAACCGAGTCGTGCACTCGATGCCACGTGGTCGCTCATTCGCGCCACCAACTCGCACCTCGAGCAGAACGAGCCGTGGAAGATGGAGCCGGGTGCGGCAGTCGATGAAGTAATGGGCGACGCGCTCGAGGCCTTGCGCATCGTGACCATCCTCGCCAACCCTGCACTTCCCAACACCACGCAAGAGATTTGGTCGCGCATCGGTCTCACCGGCAACGTGATCGACTTGCGCATTCCACGCGATGTCGCTTGGGGTGGTTATCCCGGCGGCACGAAAGTGGTCAAGGGCGATCCACTATTCCCGCGCAGGTGATGCGATGACGATCGCCTGGGTCGACACACACTGTCACGTCTATGACGACAAGATGGACAGCAACGACACGGTGTCGATTGCACAAGCCCGTGAAGCAGGCGTGCAAAAGATGATCGTCATCGGCACCGATCTCGACACCACCCGAAGCGCACTCGAAATCGCCTCTCGCCACGATGACGTGTGGGCAACCGTTGGTTTACATCCGCACGATGCAAAGAATGGACTCGACGGATTGGCCGAACTCATTGACCATCCGAAGGTGGTGGGAATCGGCGAATGCGGGCTCGACTACTACTACGACCATTCCGATCGCAACGCGCAGCGCGAGATCTTCGCTGCACAGATCGCCTGGGCCAATGAGCGCGACCTGCCGCTCGTCATCCACACGCGCTCGGCATGGGACGACACGTTCGACGTGTTGGACGCGTGCGGCACTCCCCGTCGCACCATCTTTCATTGCTTCACTGGCGATGTAGACGAAGCACGCAAGTGTGTCGACCGCGGCGCATACCTGTCGTTCTCCGGAATCGTCACGTTCAAGAACGCCAACGACATTCGTCGCGCAGCAGCGTGGTGCCCGAGTGATCGTCTACTCGTTGAAACCGATGCTCCGTTCCTTGCGCCAGTTCCGCATCGCGGCAAACCGAACACGCCGGCCCTCGTGCCCGTGGTCGGGGCATTCGTTGCCGAGGTGCGCTCGATCGGCGTAGAGGAATGCGCAGAGATCACCACGCGAAACGCATGCCTTGCGTTTCCGGGAATCGCTTCGTAGCGTTTTCTCGATGGCATTGTCCGTGTACGAGCGCCGAAGGGCGACGGTGCTCGCCGTCATCACCGTGGTGGCGCTCGGCATCGTCTGGGGCACTCGCAGTGGTGGCACCGCGACTACTCCCGAAGCGGTGGCGACCACGACGACCACGATGCCGGTCGACGAATCGATCCCCGATCCCGTCATCCTCGGTGGGCCCACCCCCCTCGCACCGAGTGGTTCCGCTGCCATCGCCTACCCCGCCGTGAACCCGAACGAGGAAACGGGGCTCGCCACCTTCAGCAACCTCGGCTACACCCAGACGCCGGTGTGTTACTCCACGGTCGTGCCGGCCGGTGCGAGTGTCACGGTGACCAACGTGAACAACGGTCGCACCGTGAAGTGCACCAGCGTCTACAGCCTGCTCGTTCCAGCGGGAATGGACATCATGTTGCACTCCTCGGTGTTCACCAAGATCGCCAACCTGATCGATGCCCCCATCCCGGTGAAGATCAGCTGGTGACACACTCTCGGCAGGAAATCACCCGACTTCTCGAGTCGCGCGGGCTTGCACCACGCCGAGCATTCGGCCAGAACTTCGTCGCCGATCCGAACACCGTTCGACGAATCGTGCGCTTGGCCGACATCTCCTCGAACGACAAGGTGATCGAAATCGGCGCCGGTCTCGGTTCGCTCACCCTCGCCATCGCAGAAACTGGTGCGCGCGTTATCGCCATCGAGATCGACAACGGCGTAGTCGAGGTATTGCGTGAAGTGGTGAAGCATCTCCCGAATGTGGAAGTGGTGCACGGTGACGCGCTGACTCTCGACTGGGCAGAACTGACGGGATCTACCTCGGGGTGGCATGTCGTGGCAAATCTCCCCTACAACGTCGCCACTCCGCTCGTTGCCGACATTCTCGATGACGTGCCGTGGGTCAATCGACTCTTCGTGATGGTGCAGCGCGAGGTCGCGGATCGGTTCGTCGCTCAGGCCGGCGACGATGCCTACGGCGCAGTCAGTGTGAAGATCGGCTACTGGGCAACCGCGCGCATCGTCGGCGATGTGCCCGCAACCGTGTTCGTACCCAAACCGCGTGTCACCTCCGCACTCGTCGACATTCACCGACGCGACAAACCCGCAATCGAGGGAGTGAACCCGACAGATCTGTTTGCCCTCGTGCGCAGTGGCTTTGCTCAGCGCCGCAAGATGCTGCGCCGGGCGCTCGCCGGAATCGTTCAATCATCCACCTTCGAGCGCGCCGGCATCAACCCTGAGAGTCGTGCAGAAGATCTCGACGTGCAAGATTGGGGCAGGCTGTGTGCAGCCCATACGAACTGATCGAAACTCGATGATCGCCATCAACGCTCAAGCAAAACTCACCGTCAGCTTGCAGGTGACCGGCGTGCGCAGTGACGGTTATCACGAGATCGATGCGGAGATGGTGTCGCTCGAGCTAGCCGACATCGTGACGATCGATCCCGATGGCACCGGCCTCGCCTTCGACGGCCCCTTCAGCGCAGGCATCCCCGTCGACGACGACAATCTCGTGGCGCGCGCATTGCGTCTTGCCGACAAATCCGCGCGCGTCACCGTCACGAAGAACATTCCGCACGGTGGTGGGCTCGGCGGTGGCTCAGCAGATGCGGCCGCGATCCTCGCGTGGGCCGAGTTCGACGACTTGGAACGAGCAAGCAGGCTCGGCGCCGACATTCCGTTCTGTCTCGTCGGCGGTCGCGCTCGTGTGCGCGGCATCGGCGAGATCATCGAGCCGCTTCCGTTCGCAGCGCGCGACTTCACCCTCGTCATTCCGCCGTTCGGCGTCTCAACCCCCGCGGTGTATCGCGCATGGGATTCACTACCCGAGTCGCAGCGTCACCTCGGCGTGAATCATCTGGAACGAGCGGCGCTTGAAGTCGAACCGCGACTCGCTGACTGGCGGGAGCGAATTCAGCGTGCAAGCGGAATTGAGCCGGTTCTTGCGGGAAGCGGAGCCACCTGGTGGCTTGCGGGAAGTCATCCCGAACTGGGAGATGAATTGCGCGAGGCGCGCGTGCTCGTGACGAAAAGCGCTTACTTGCGGCGCTGATGACGGGTGCGGCGAAGCATCTTCTTGTGCTTCTTCTTGCGCATTCGCTTGCGGCGGCGCTTGACCAACGATCCCATAACGACGGGACACGCTAGCGGGCAGCACGCCGAAATCGGCACTCGCGTTGGATACGGTTGAGACGTCGCTCCGGGGTCGTTCAATGGCAGGACGGCGGGTTTTGGTCCCGCATATAGGGGTTCGAGTCCTCTCCCCGGAACTTTCAGCAACTCGCGCTCGACCATGTCTTTGGGAGCCGTCTACGTCATTCGTTCTATGCTGGCGAACGTCGCAGGAGGGTGGCTCTGGGAATGAACAAGACGATCGACAAGGTCACCACGAAGCGAATGGCCCTCTACACGGGCCGCACCCACCCCGAGCTCGCTGAAGAGGTGGCCAAGCACCTCGAGGTGCAGTTGGGCGAAGCAAACATCGTCGAGTTTTCCAACGGCGAGTTGCGACCACGATTTGGTGAGAGCGTGCGCGGTGGCGACGTCTTCGTGATGCAGACGCATTGTGCAGCGAATGGTCGCAGCGTGAACGACTCGATCATGGAGCAGTTGATCATGATCGACGCTGCGTATCGCGCCTCGGCCAAGCGGGTCACGGCGGTGTGCCCCTTCTACGGTTACGCCCGTCAGGATCGCAAAGCCGAAGGTCGCGAGCCGATTACTGCCCGCTTGCTTGCCGACATGTTCAAGGCAGCCGGATCGAAGCGCATGGTGTCGATCGACTTGCACAGCGGACAGATCCAAGGTTTCTTCGAAGGACCGGTGGATCACCTCACCGCCGTTCCGGTGCTCGAGGACTACGTGCGCAAGAACGTGAAGAACGGACTCGTCATCGTGTCCCCAGATGCGGGTCGAGTGAAGGTGGCCGAGCGCTTCGCTCAGCACCTCACCGACATGAACGCCGACGTCGCGTTCATCAACAAGCGTCGTCCGAAGAACACCACCAACGTGGCTGTCGCCAAGGAAGTGATCGGTGAAGTCGAAGGTCGCTTGTGCATCCTCACCGACGACATGATCGACACCGGTGGCACCATCGTCTCCGCCGCCGAGCTGTTGATGGCACGCGGAGCAAAAGAAGTGTGGGCTATGGCTACTCACGGGGTGCTCTCCGGCCCGGCCATCGAACGGCTCGAGAATTCGCCGATCACCCGTGTGGTGCTGACCAACTCGCTCCCGTTGCCCGCAGAGAAGCGAATCGCCAAGATCGAGGTGCTCTCGGTGGCCAAAATCCTCGCTGATGCCCTGTCTGCAGTGTTCGACGAGACCAGCGTGAGCGACCTCTTCGGCGGCGAGAACCAGGCCTAAGCCACGCTCGTCTCCTGCCTTGGCCCCGGGCTGAGGCGGTCGGTACGGCGGTACACTGCCAAGCCGCTACAAACGCAGATCTCGCTGGGAGTCAGCACATGCCCACCATCTTGAAGACACAAAGTGGCCGTCAGGCCGGAAGCGCCTCGTCGCGCCGCCTGCGCCGTGAGGATCACATCCCCGCCGTCATCTACGGCCACGGCATGACCCCCGTGTCGATCACCGTCGAGCGTCGTGAGTTGCGCGTTGCACTCTCCGGCCCCGCTGGCGTGAACACCATTCTCGAACTCGAAGTGAACGGCAAGTCGTACCCCGCAATCGTCAAGGACATGCAGCGCGATCCGGTACGCCGCACCGTGGCCCATGTCGACTTCATGCAGATCGACCTGACCGAAGAAATCGTGATGGCCGTGCCGGTGCACTTGAAGGGCACCGCAAAGGCAGTGGTTCAGGAAGGCGGTCTCGTCGACCCGGCAGTGGATCGCATCGAGGTGCGCGCCGCTGCCAACAACATTCCAAACGAGATCCTCATCGACGTCACGAACATGACGATGAACGACGTCATCCGCCTCGGTGACATCGAGTTGCCCGCTGGCGTGAAGGCCGTCGCCGATCCCGATCTCGTCGTCGTTACCGTGCTCACCACCAAGGTGGAGGCTGCTCCCGTCGCCGCTGCTCCCGTCGAGGGTGCCGAAGGTGCCGCCGCTGCTGCGCCTGCAGCCGAGGGCGGCGAAGAGAACAAGCCGGCTTCCTAGTCCTCATGGCGCTGTTCGGTCGCTCCAAGCGACTCGAGCGGCGAGGCACGCCAATCGATGCCCTCGTCGTCGGGCTCGGAAACCCCGGTGCGAAATACGACGGCACGCGTCACAACGTCGGCTTCGACACGATCAACGAACTCGCCAAGCGACTTGGTGTAAACCTCAAGTCGGCGCGCGATCGCGCGTTGGTTGCCGAAGCACGCTTGGGAGACAAGCGCATCGTGCTCGCGATGCCCACCACTTTCATGAACGAGTCCGGCAACGCCGTTGGTCCCCTCGCACGCCGATACGGAATCGACGAGGCGACTCGAATCATCGTGGTGCACGACGAATTGGATCTAGAACCCGGCATCGTGCGCGTGAAGGCGGGCGGTGGGTTGGCTGGTCACTACGGCTTGCAGTCGATCACCGAGCATCTTCATTCGCAGGACTACCTGCGTGTGCGCATCGGCGTGGGTAAGCCGCCATCGAAGGAACTCGGTGGCAAGCACGTGCTAGCGAAACTCACCGGCGAACCTCGACGCGTGCTCGATGAGGCGGTCAGCCAAGCAGCTGATGCAGTCCAGGTGATCGTCGATTCTGGTCACGATGTGGCCATGCAACGCTTCAACGGTCGCTGAGTCGTGACGAAGGTCGCATCCAAGTCCCAGGCGAACACTGGGCAGCAGGTCGGCAAACAGTTCGGTGTGTTGCGTTCGGTTGCCCATGCGCTGGCCATCGATCCTGCAATGGAAAAGCTCGAACGCGACCCATCTGGAATCATCGCGTGTGCCGAAAACGTGCGGCCGGCCCTCGTTGCTGCGCTCGGACTGCGCCATCCCGAGCGCACAATCGTCATCGTCACCCGCACGGGCACAGCGGCACAGTTGCTGCACGACGACTTGTTGCATTACCTCGGCAACGACGACGCACTGCTATTCCCCGCCTGGGAGACACTCCCCTTCGAACGCATCAGCCCGGCCATCGAGACGATGGGGCGACGCCTTGAGGTGTTGTGGCGAGTGCGTGGCGATCAACCGCCGCTCGTCGTCGTCGCATCCATTCGTGCACTGCTGCAGAAACTCGGTCCCGGTGCCGAAACGTTCGAGCCGATCGAGGTGGTGCGCGGCTCCGAGGTAGATGCCGATTCGTTGCTTGCGCGTCTGGTGGGCGACGGGTACCGGCGCGAGCAAGTGGTAGAGCATCGCGGCGAAGTGGCGCGACGAGGTTCGATCATCGACGTCTTCCCCTCCACCGCCGACGCGCCGATCCGCATCGATCTGTGGGGCGACGAGGTGGACCGCTTGGCTACCTTCAACGTCAACGACCAGCGCAGCACGCTCGATCTCGATCGAGTCACGATCTATCCGGCACGCGAACTGCGTGTCGACGAAAGCGTGATGGCCACCGCGGAATCGCTGATGGCGAGCGAGCCGTGGGGAGTCGAGCATTGGGATCGCTTTGCTCACAGCGAGACCTTCGAAGGAATGGAAAGTTGGCTGCCGTGGCTCGCAGGTGAAGATCGCTTGCTCACCGACGTGATCGGCGAGCACCGCGGATCGAACGGTGCGGTGGTGTTCGTCGATCAGCGACGCGTGCTCGAGCGCGCCACCGACTTGATCGCCGAAGAAGACGACCTCGCCAACGCACTTGCTTCCACCTGGAAGCGCGCAAGCGACTCCCCCTTCCCCCGCCTGCACCTCGAACCCGAGCGACTCATGGCACATTCGGCGGGCACGTCGTCGATTCTCCTCGCTCCAATTGCCGAAGCACCCGATGCACCGGCAATCAACTCCAGCGCCTGGGGTGTGGTCACGGGCGACATCGAAGCCACTGCATTACGCGTGAATGAAATGCTCAGCGACAAGTGGACGATCGTCTTTGCCGCCGACGGGGACGGAACAGCCGATCGTTTGGTGGAGGCATTCCGCGAACATGGCGTGACGATTCGTCGACGCGACCACACCACGAGTGACGACCTCGGCGGCGGGGCGAGCGTCGTGGTGGCACCGCTCAACAACGGCTTTCTGTTGTCGCAACTTCGTGTTGCCGTGGTGGCGGAGTCGGATCTCACCGGTCGACGCCGCACGCGACGCACGCCGCGAGTGAAGCGCACGAATGCAGCATCAGTGTTCGAAGATCTCAAGCCGGGCGACTACGTGGTGCACCATCACCATGGCGTAGGTCGCTACGAAGGAATGGTCAAGCGCGCGATCGGCGACTCCGAGCGCGATTACCTGCTGATCGCCTACAAAGGCGAGGACAAGTTGTACGTACCCACCGACCACATCGACTCGGTGCGCCAGTACGTGGGTGGCGAAGCGCCCACTCTGCACAAACTCGGTGGTAGTGATTTTGCGCGCACAAAGAGCCGCGTGCGTTCAGCCGTCCGCGAGATCGCCCAGGAACTCGTCGTTCTGTACCAGCGACGAGTGAACGCGACAGGTCACACGTTTGCCCTCGACACACCGTGGCAACACGAGATGGAGGCTGCGTTTCCGTACGTGGAAACGCCGGACCAACGCGACGCGATCGAAGCGGTGAAGCATGACATGGAGACGAGTGTGCCAATGGACCGTCTCGTGTGCGGCGATGTGGGCTTCGGCAAGACGGAAGTGGCAGTGCGTGCCGCATTCAAGTGCATTCAAGACGGAAAACAGGCCGCCGTCCTCGTGCCCACCACCCTGCTTGCTTCGCAGCACGGCATTACGTTCCGTGAGCGCTTCGCCGGCTATCCCATTCGCGTCGAAGTGTTGTCGCGCTTTCTCACTACCGCGGAAGCAAAGAAGGTCATCAAAGGTCTCGCCAGCGGCGAGATCGACTGCGTGATCGGTACCCACCGACTGCTTCAGGAAGGTGTTGCGTTCAAGGATCTGGGTCTGCTCGTCATCGACGAAGAGCAGCGCTTTGGCGTGCAGCACAAGGAGTTGATGAAGAAGTTGCGCACCAACGTGGATGTCCTCACGCTGAGCGCCACACCCATTCCACGCACGCTCGAGATGAGCCTCGTCGGAATCCGCGACCTCTCCCTCTTGCAAACTCCGCCGGCAGATCGCCAACCGATCCTCACCTTCGTCGGCGAATACGACGAACGTGTCGCCACCGAAGCAATTCGCCGTGAGTTGCTGCGAGACGGCCAGGTGTTCTGGGTGCACAACCGCGTGCAGTCGATCGAGGATCGCGCCCGCGAGTTGCGCGAGCTGGTGCCGGAGGCGCGCATTGCCGTTGCCCACGGTCAGATGGACGAGTCGACACTCGAGCGAACCGTCGTCGACTTCTGGGAAGGCAAGTTCGACGTGCTGGTGTGCACGACGATCATCGAGAGCGGCATCGATATGCCCACGGTGAACACACTCGTTGTCGAGCGAGCGGACCTGCTTGGTCTCGGCCAGATGCACCAGCTGCGCGGGCGTGTCGGTCGAAGCGGTTCGCGCGCGTACGCGTACCTGTTCCATCCGCGAGGTCGAGCCCTCGGCGAAGAGGCCTACGAACGACTGAAGACGATCGGCGAAACCACCGATCTCGGAAGTGGATTCAAGATCGCCATGCGCGACCTCGAGATCCGTGGCGCCGGCAACCTGCTAGGCGAAGCGCAAAGTGGACACATCGCGGCAGTCGGTTACGACCTGTATTGCCAACTCGTCACCGAGGCCGTCGCCGAAATGAAGGGCGAGGAGCCACAGGCGCTTGTTCCCGAATTGCGGCTGGACGTGGCCACCACTGCTCACCTGCCCAACGAGTACGTGCCGAAGGAAGAGATGCGTCTCGACGCGTATCGACGACTTGCCCAGGTGCGCACGATGGACGACGTCGAGGACATTCGTCGCGAATGGCTGGATCGTTACGGACCGCTTCCTGCACCAGCAGAAGAGTTGATCGAAGTGGGTCGTCTGCGCGCGGAATGTCATCGCATCGGAATCAACGAGCTTTCCGTGCAGGACGCACGTGCGCGAATCTCCCCGATCACATTGAAAGCGAGTGCGGCGATGCGACTTTCACGTCTGGCACCGAGTTCGCGCTACGACGAAAAGACACACATCCTGCAGGTTCCACTTCCTCGCTCCAAGGATCCACGCAAACCAGAACATGTTTCGTTCCTCGTCGGCTTTCTCGCGGAACTGATCGAGACCCCCAACTAGGCTGTTGCAGTGCCCCGCCTCATTCGCCAGTTCGGCATAGTTGTCGCTGCAACACTCTCGTTCTCTGCTCTCGCCGGCTGCGGGGAGATCATGCAGAACGACGCCATCGCCATCGGCGACTCATCGGTCTCCGAGGACTACGTGGACACGATCATCGAGCAACTTGCGACAGTTGATCAGGTGCAACTTGTCGATGGCCGAATCGAGGGAGACGCCCTGCGCTCCATACTCACGGCGATACTGCGCAACGAGGCCACGCACGAATTCCTCATGGCCAACGACGTGTCGGTGACCGATCAGGAACGTGAAGAAGTCGTCACGCAGTATGAGGAAGACCCGCAGTTTGCCCTCATCGGCCCTGAATTGCAGGAACTGTTGATCTCCTTGAACTCACAAGATCTTGCACTCGCTCGCATCAAGGTTCCGCAACGTGATTCGCTTGCCGCCATGTACGCCAAAGAGCCAGCTTCACTCGGAGTGATGTGCGCACGACACCTGCTCGTGGATTCCGAGTCTGAGGCCCGCGCCGCGATGAAGCGAGTGCTCGATGGCGAAGACTTCGCTCAAGTTGCTGCCGAAGTTTCCACCGAGCCGAATGCTTCCGAAACCGGTGGCGCACTTGCTGGCGAAGACAACGATTGTCTGGCTCTCGGGGTCTATCAAGAGCAATTCGACAATGACTTCGTCATCGGCGCTCTGAAGGCCCGCGCCGGAACACCGAGTGAGCCGGTGAAGTCGAGCTTTGGCCACCACATCATCTTCATGCGTCCATACGACGAAGTTGCCGACTCGATCGAGAAGTCGCTTGCCGAAAATCCTGGTCAGTACCTGCTCTCTGGCTATCTCGCCACCTCGAAAGTCACCGTCGCCTCGCGCTTCGGACGATGGGATCCGAGCGTCGGCCAGATCGTCGCCAACTGAACTTGACGGGGCGAATCGTCGTCGTCGGGCTTGGCCCGGGGCCAACTGATCTCCTCACCGCGGCAACACTTCGCAAGATCGAACTCATCCCGCATCGCTTCCTGCGCACCTCGCGACACGAATCTTCCAGCGTCGTACAAAACGCCACCACTTTCGATGCACTGTACGACGCGAGTGAAACATTCGACGACGTGTACCGCCAGATCGTGGAGACATTGGTGTCAGCCGCGAACAAACACGGTGAGGTCTTGTACGCAGTGCCCGGTTCGCCCTTCGTTCTCGAAACCACGGTGCAGCTACTGCTAACCGACGATCGAGTCGAGGTGACGGCGCTTCCCGCGATGAGTTTCCTCGATCGGGCATGGGCGCTCCTCGGTATCGATCCGGTGAACGCAGGTGTGCGATTGGTGGACGGCCATCGATTCCTGGAACAGGCAGCTAGCGAACACGGCCCCCTGCTCGTTGCCCAAGTGCACGACAAGTGGGTGATGTCAGACATCAAACTCGCGTACGAAGATGCCACGGGAGAAGAAGAGGTGCTGATCCTGCATCACCTTGGACTCGCCGATGAGCGACTGATCCGCACCACATGGCAGGAACTCGACCGAGTTCACGAACCCGATCACCTGACGTGTCTCTACATTCCCCGCTTAACTAAGCCCATCGCCGGCGAGATGCAGCGTCTGCATCGACTTGCCCGCACGCTGCGCGAGCGCTGTCCGTGGGACATCGAGCAAACCCATCAATCGCTGATCAAGCATCTGATCGAGGAAACCTACGAAGTAGTCGACGCCGTAAACGCACTCGATCCCCAGGATCCCGCTACCGACCAGGAACTGATCGAGGAACTGGGCGACCTTCTCTATCAAGTGGAGTTTCACGCGACGATTGCCGAACAGGAGGGTCGTTTCACCATGAGCGAGGTGGTGAACACGCTGCACGACAAACTCGTTCGTCGCCATCCACATGTCTTTGGTGACGTGCAAGCAGACACCGCCGATGACGTGGTGGACACATGGGACTCGATAAAGCGCACTGAGCGCGGCGAGTCGGCATCGATTTTCGATGGCGTTGCCAAATCTGCGCCGTCGCTCTCCTATTCGCAGAAGGTTCAGAAGCGGGCTGCAGGCGTGGGCTTCGATTGGCCCGACCACCTCGGCGCGCTCGACAAAATCGTCGAAGAGTCGAAGGAACTCAGGCAAGCAACGGGAGCCGACGCGATCGAGATGGAGCTCGGCGATTTGTTGTTCAGCGTCGTGAATGTGGCACGACATCTCGGGGTGGATGCCGAGTCGGCGCTACGCCGCTCTACCGACAAGTTTCGGCGTCGATTCGAAGAAGTGGAACGACTCGCGCAGTCGCGTTCTCTCGACTTGTCGGCTATGTCGCTCGAGGAACTAGACCAAATGTGGAACGAGGCAAAGGCCAATCTCGGCCACTGAGTAACTTATTGCGATGAGCAAAATCGCCAGCGTCACTGGTCTCGAAGTTCTCGACTCGCGTGGCAACCCCACGGTGGAAGTGACGGTGACCCTACAGTCCGGTTCCACGGGCAGTGCAATGGTTCCCTCAGGTGCATCTACCGGCGAACACGAGGCCGTCGAGTTGCGCGATGGCGGTGCTCGTTATCTCGGCAAAGGTGTCACGAAGGCGGTCGGGCACGTAAATGATGAAATCGCCAAGGCCCTCATCGGCATGGACCCGAGCGATCAGGCTGCCATTGATCGACGAATGATCAATCTGGATGGAACTCCAAACAAGTCGAAGCTCGGTGCAAATGCCATCCTCGGCGCCAGTTTGGCGACGAGCAAAGCTGCTGCGCTCGAATCGGGAACTCCGCTCTATCGCCACATCGGCGGATCACAAGCATGCGTGCTGCCCGTGCCGATGATGAATGTGTTGAACGGTGGCGCGCATGCGGACAACAACGTCGACTTGCAGGAGTTCATGGTGATGCCCATCGGCGCGCCGTCGTTCACCGAGGCCTTGCGCTGGGGCACGGAGACGTACCACACGTTGAAGAAGATCCTCAGCAAACGTGGCATGGCAACTGCGGTTGGTGACGAGGGCGGCTTCGCACCCAATCTCGAGAACAACGAGGCAGCGATCAAGGTGCTCGTCGAAGCGATCGAAACTGCGGGATTCACACCCGGTACCGACATTGCCATTGCCCTCGACCCGGCAATGAGCGAGTTGTACCGCGATGGCAAGTATCACCTCGAAGGACGCTCGTTTGCGGCGAGCGAACTTGTGGCGTGGTGGGTGTCACTCGTCGATCGCTACCCCATCGTCTCGATCGAAGACGCGATGGCCGAGGACGATTGGGATGGATGGCAAGCGTTGAGTGATGCCCTGGCCAGCCGCATCCAACTTGTTGGCGACGATCTTTTCGTCACCAATGCCAAGCGACTTCAGATGGGCATCGAGCGCGGTGTTGCCAACAGCGTTCTCGTCAAGGTGAACCAAATTGGCTCGCTCACGGAGACGTTGGAGACGATCCACCTCGCCAACACGAAGTCGTACTCCAGTGTGATGAGCCACCGCAGTGGCGAAACCGAGGATTCGACCATTGCCGATCTGGCCGTCGCCACGAATTGTGGCCAGATCAAGACGGGTGCACCCGCGCGCAGTGATCGTGTTGCCAAGTACAACCGACTGCTGCGAATCGAACATGAACTCGGCACCAATGCGCGATTCATCGGGCGAAAGGCGCTGGCCCCTCGCACGGGGTGAATGAGCACGGG
>JAFMFC010000104.1 GCA_017856375.1 Ilumatobacteraceae bacterium
AACCGCCATTGCTGTTGCCACCGGTGAACTGAACGCGCAAGAAGCGTTCATCAAGGGAGCCGTGAAGTTCTCCGGCAATCACCAGTTGTTGATCGACGCAGCAGATCTGTTTGCCGAGTTGAACGGTGTGTTCGAAGGAGTACGCGAACGCACCGAATATCGCTGAGCTATTCGCCTCGGTGCAGGCCGAGCTTCACGCCACCAACGACGGTCGCATACACCACTGCGCCGAACACCACGCCAGACAATGCGAATGACTGCGTGCCCGAGAGGAGTACTCCCACGGTGCAACCGAGTGAGGTCATGGCGCCCCATCCCAGGAGCACACCTCCCGCCAAACCGGTAGCCGAGCCGCGAACGCTTGGCACGACCACCTTGAAGCGTCCTCCCGCGGTGGCTGAGGCAAACGATGCAGCAACCAATCCGATCACGAGCCAGCCATTGTTGGTAATCGCAGACGAGACGGTTCCGATACAACCTTTCATCACATCGATGCCATGCATGACTTCAGGCAACAAACCCTGACCATCAAGGAACGTTCGCGAGACAGTGCTCAATTGCGAGGTGACACCAAGTGGCGAGACGCGAAGATAAGCCAGAACACCAATCGCACCAACCACACTTCCTGACGCCAGCCATGTCCAGCGCCTTCCAAAGACAGCGTCAACAACACTTCGCGCAGGTTCACGATGCTCCGGGCCGTAACGATCCATCTTTAAGATCACCCAAGCAAGTGCGCCGAGCACGACCAGAGTGACCGCAAGCGAGCCGCCGTATCCCAGCGATCTCGGCAACCACCAAACGGGGCTTTCGCTGATCATTCCGAGATAGAGCGAGTTCCACGTGATGAAGCCGAGACCAAATCCAATGAGTGAGCCGATCAGGGCGGGAACCGACCTCAACCACCCTTCGCCAAGTCGATACAAGTGACCACTGATACATGCGCCAGAGAGCACCATGCCGAGACCAAAGGCCACTGCGCCAACGATCAACGGAATGCTGACCGGCGAAATGTGCGCGAGCGGTGGCAAACCTTCGCCGCTGGGAGACGGCAGGTAGAGACCAAAGACGATCGAATAGCCGATGGCGCCAACAGCAAGTGCCGTGATGATGGAAAGGAGAGCGCGTGTCTTACGTTCCTCGATCGACTCACGGAAAATACAAAAAAAGCAGAACCGGCCACACTCGAGCGCCACTCCCAAAGCAGCGCCGAACAACAGCGACAGTGCCGGCGCCTTGTCCAACTCCGACGAACGGGCCAACACCCATGCGCCGACGGCGATGCCGACGAATACGGCCGCCGAGATTATGAACCTCTTAGATGACACGCCAGTGGTGCCCTCTTGGGGAGAGAGGACACCACTGGTCGTGGAACTACCGATCAACCCCTACCCCACACCGTGCCGGCAGGGTTGGCAATCGGAACTCCGACGGAGTTGCCGTACTCGGTCCACGATCCGTCATACAGGCGAACCTCGTAGCCAAGGATTTGGCTCAAGACGAACCAGGTGTGCGCAGCGCGCTCACCGATTCGGCAATAGACAATCACCGGTTCCTTGCCGGTGATTCCCGCATCGGCATAGATCTTCTTCAGTTCAGCTGGTGACTTGAAGCTGCCATCAGAGTTGACGGCAGTGCTCCACGGAACGTTCTTGGCAGTCGGAATGTGGCCAGCACGAATCGCCAATTCCTGGAAACCCGCTGGCGCGAAAATCTTGCCGCTGAATTCGTCGGCCGAACGGATATCGACCAACTTGGTCTTACGGTCGATCTTGCGACCAATTCGAACGACATCCGGAAGGAATGCACGCAACTTGCGGTCAGCAGTCGTTGCAGTGAAGTTGCCCTTCGCCACTGCAGGTACCGCGGGGGTCAATGCACGACCTTCCTTCACCCACTTGTCACGTCCGCCATTCAGAATGCGAACATCCTTTGCTCCGTAGGTCTTGAAGATCCACACGCCCCACGCTGCGAACCAGTTGTTCTTGTCGCCGTACAACACCACCGTCGAATCGGTGCTGATGCCCGCCGCTTGAACGAGATCTTGGAATCGCTTGCGCTGCACGATGTCGCGATTCACCGCGTCGACGAAATCGGTGTGCCAGCGGAAATTCACTGCACCGGGGATGTGGCCCTTCTCATACACACCTGGATCGGTCGACACCTCGATGACCCGAACCTTCGGGTTGTTGAGGTTGGATTCGAGCCAGGACGTCTCGACGATGTTCGGGGTGGTTGCCGTTGAGGCCGACGCCGGCCCTGCAACGACGAATCCAGTGAGGCCGACGATGGCTGCTGCCACCGATCGAACAACCCGGTTCTTGGTTGATGTAGTCATGATCTGCTCCTCTAGAACCCTTTATTTACAGGGGTTTGGTGTAATTATGACTATTCTAGTCATCTTTATCAGGAATATCCAAGGCGCCAGACAAGAAGCCAAATTGCTGTCGGACAACCTCCATCCATGGCCCCGTCGTCGGGACCTCGAATGCGCTCCCTAGGAGTAGTAGGGGTTGGCGCCCGTCGAGTGATCCGTGAGGTCGCGCACCTTGACGATCGCCGGCACTTGTGCCGAAATCATCGTCTGCACGCCTTCAAGCATCGTCTGTCGACTCATTGAGCAACCATGGCATCCGCCACCCATCGTGAAGTACGCCGTGCCTTCACCGTCGTGCCCTGCGAACGTGACAAACCCGCCGTGCGCCGCGAGCGCGGGGTTCACCTCGGTGGAGACGACTGCCTCGATTTGAGCCGAGATCTCGTCATCTGCGACAAGTCCTTCGACCACCGGAGCCTTCGGCTTGTTGGGATTGCGGATCAGCAGCCCTTGGCGCTCGTTGTGATCGATCACGGCTCCTTGGAATGCCTCGAGATCCTTGGCCGGGACGATGATTTTCAGACCGTCGATCGTTCGCACCTCATCACTGAAGGCTGCCTTTGTGAAGAAGTCGAAGGAAAGGTCGTAGCGAAAGTCCTCCCCTGGTTGGGAGATGATTTCGAGGCGTAGACCAAGTTGGTTGCCCTCAACTTCGGCGTCGCGCAACTCAAGCAGCTTGACATGCGCCTCAGGCGTGATCGAGATGATCGTGTCGGTGGTTACCGGCGTAGTCGAAGCAAAGGGGCTCGTAGTCACGCGGTCAGGTTACCCGTGGATGCAACTGCGAAGCCGAGTTGTGCGCTGCCTCTCCCCTTTCATCGCGATACCATGACGATCGACGCACGGGGAGTTCGCTGGTTCGGCGGACTGAGAGGGTGGTCGCCACCACCGACCCGCACACCTGATCTGGGTAATGCCAGCGGAGGGAGCGAGGAATGCCCGAACTTCATGCACTTGTCGTGGCCGGTGGCCAACGACCCCACCGCGCCCTGGCGGACGCACTACCTGAGCACCACCTCGTGGTGGCCGCCGACTCCGGCCTTGACCACGCACGAGAACTCGGATTGCGAGTCACGCACGTCATTGGGGACATGGATTCGGTTGATCCACGATCTCTTGCCGAGGCAGAACGCGATGGCGCAGTGGTGCAACGGGTTCCTCACGACAAAGACCAAGTTGACACCGAGCTGGCGATTCTCTTCGCCCGCACGCTCGGCGCCACGGCGATCACCCTGGTCACCGCAGGCGGAGGGCGCCTCGATCATCAACTCGGCGTGATGTCTACACTCACCCATCCCATCCTGCATGGTTGCGAGGTGCACGCCGTGTGGGATCTCGCGCGAGTTCGCGTGCTCAACGGACCGGAATCGGCAACGATCACCGGCCAACCGAACACACTCGTTGGACTCGTGGCAATGAACGGCGTAGCGCGCGGCATCACCACGGAGGGGTTGCGCTGGGCTCTCGCCGACGAAGACCTCGAGAGTCACTCCACGCGAGGCGTGAGCAACGAGTTGATTGCCACTCAGGCCACCATCGAGGTTCGTTCAGGTCACCTGTTCGTCATCCAACCCCATGCTCACGATTCGTTGATGGAGAATTCATGAAGAGGTTGCTGATCCTCGCGTCGTTCCTCGCTGCAGGTTGTGGATCGACCAATGGCAACGTGACGCTCACCGTCCTCGCCCACGAGTCGTTCACACCGAGCGAGGGAATCTTCGAGGAGTTCACTGCTGACACCGGTATTCAAGTGGAAGTGATTGCCACCGGGGATGCCGGGGCGATGGTGACCAAGGCCACGCTGACGAGCGGCAACCCCGAGGGAGACGTGTTGTGGGGTGTGGACAACACGCTGCTCTCCCGTGCGCTCGAAGCCGACGTCTTCGCGCCTTACACTTCGCCGCTACTCGACTCGATCGACCCCACGCTGCTCGATGGTGTTCCCGGCAACGAGGTGACGCCC
>JAFMFC010000105.1 GCA_017856375.1 Ilumatobacteraceae bacterium
CCGTCTTGCGGTCGCCGATGATCAACTCGCGCTGACCACGACCGATCGGGGTCATCGCGTCGATCGACTTGATGCCCGTCTGCAGCGGCTCGTGCACGGGCTTGCGACCCATGATTCCCGGCGCCTGCACTTCCACACGGCGCGAAATCGCACCGACGATGTCGCCCTTGCCGTCGATCGGCTCGCCGAGCGCGTTCACCACGCGGCCGAGCATCGCGTCGCCAACGGGCACCGAAAGAATGCGGCCAGTGGCCTTCACCGGCTGACCTTCTTCGATGACGTCTGCGTCACCAAGCACCACGGCGCCGATCGCGTCTTCGTCGAGGTTGAGGGCCAGGCCCACCACGCCGCCTTCGAACTCGAGCAGTTCGTTCACCGCGCAATCGGGCAAGCCGTTCACGCGGGCGATGCCGTCACCCACTTCGATCACGCGACCCACCGTGCGGGCCTCAACCGAAGGCTTGTAGCCCTCGAGGCCCTTGGTGATCGCTGCCGCGATTTCGCTCGCGGAGAGTGTCAATTCAGCCATGTCCATGTTCCTTTCGAAAAATCAGATCCGGGTCTTCAACTGGTCGAGACGTGTGCGCACGGTGTCGTCGATTACTTCGTCGCCCACCACGGCAACGAGTCCACCGAGCACGCTCGGATCCACGACGACCTTCAGGTTGAGCGCTTTGCCGGTGGCCTTCGTCAGCGCTGCGGCAAGCCGCTTCTGCTGATCGTCGGTCAACGGAATGGCACTGCGCACTTCGGCCACTTCTTGGGACTTCTCACTCGATGCACGCTTGACGAGCGCATCGATGATCACGGGCATCTCCTTCACCTGGCCGCTCGTCACGAGCATGGAGACCAACTGCACGGTGGTGGCCGAAGCCTTGCCGCCGAGCAACTGCTCCACCACTTGCTGACGGCGATCGGCCGGCAACGTGGAGTCGGTGAGTGTTGAGCGCAACTGATCGTTCGACTCGAAGGCACGAGCAACGCGGAACAATTCATCTTCCACTCGCTCCAGCGAACCTTCTGCTTGGGCGATCTCGAAGAGCGCCCGTGCGTATGCCTCTGTCTTCTGGTTGCTCATCGGGCTGCCCCCACGTTCTGGATGAACGACTCCACGAGTTCGGTCTTGGTCTGTTCGGTGAGCGTCTGCGCCACCACGATCGGCGTAGCCGAGGCAGCGAGCATTGCGATCTGCGAGCGCAGCTCATCGGTGCTGCGACCGCGGGCGGCGGCGAGATCGGCGTCTGCCTTCGCCTCGAGATCGGCAACTTCCTGCGCGATGCGAGCGCGACCCTCGGTCAACACGGCGTTTGCCTGCACGTCGGCTTCGGCGAGAAGGCGCGAACGCTCGGAAGCGATGTCGCCCAACGCGGCGCGAATACCCTTCGCGTCGTCTTCGGCCTTCACCTTTGCCGCAGCGGCATCATCCAATTCCTTCTGGATGCGCTCGGTGCGGCCGACGAAGCCTTTCTTCACGGTTGGCCCGGCGAACTTCACGAGTGCCGAGATCACCAGGACTGCCGCCAAACCGCCGTAGATGATCTCCGGCGTTTCGGGCAGCAACCAGTGGTGCGTGACCGTGGGGTCTTCGGCCGCCAACAACGCGGCTACGAGGGTGTTCATTACTTCGCTCCCATCACTTGCTGCACAGCCTTCTGAACAACCGACGCGTCAGGAGACTTGCCCACTGCAAGCTGCGTCGTTCGCTCGGTTACCTGTGCCACTGCAGCCGCGATCTGATCGCGCACTGCATTGCGTGCTGCTTCCAACTCGGACTCGGCTGCGGCGCGCTTGGCCGCGATTCGAGTGTTTGCTTCGGCGATCTTGGCCGTTCGCTCGGCGTCCAACGTCTGGCGTGCCTTGTCGACGCGTCCAGCCGCTTCTGCACGAACTTCGGCAAGTGCTGCCTCGTACTTGGCAACGTCGGCCTGAGCCGCGTCCCTCGTCTTGTCGGCCTGCTCGAAGTCACCTCTGATGCCGTCGTAACGCGCGTCCATTCCACGCTTCAAGCGCGGGAACAAGAACAAGCGCATGATGACGAGGAACACGATGAACGAACCCGCACCCCAGAGGAGCTCTTTGCCCTCTGGTGCGATCGGGTTCGGTCCCGTTCCCTCGACTTCCGCCGTCGCTTCGGAAGAACCTTCCTCGGCGGCGACGAGCACCTGAACGAGCTCGCCGTTCTGTGTCGTTACTCGGACAATCATCGGTCAGGCGAACTTGAGCAGAATGAACGCGACGAAGCCGATGAGGGCGAGAGCCTCGGTGAAGGCCACGCCAAGGAACATCGTGGTGCGAACCATGCCGGCCGACTCGGGCTGACGGGCCATCGACTCGATGGCCTTGCCGAAGATCATGCCGATGCCGATGCCTGGTCCGATGGCCGCGAGGCCATAGGCGAGACCGGCCATCTGAGCCGCTGCGTTGGCCTTGGCCTCTGCCGCGGTGTACGAACCTGCTTCTGCAGCCACGCGAACACTCGCGTTGGCGATTCGGGTAAGGGCTTCCATTTCTTATCTCCTATTTGTCGTGGATGTATCTGTCAGTGGGTATCTGTCGGTGTGCTTGGTAACTAGTGCTCCGGGTGCGTTGCTCCGCCGATGTACACCGCGGTGAGCACCGTGAAGATGTACGCCTGGAGGAACGCAACCAAGATCTCGAAGGCCGTGAGGAAGATCAGCAGCGCGAATGGCAGCACGCCGATCGGGATGAGCGCGAACCTCATCGTTTCGGCCTGAATCAATGCTGCAGACAACAGGGCGAAGATGACGAGCAGCAAGTGACCGGCCAACATGTTGGCGAAGAGTCGCACTGCGAGCGAGAAGGGGCGCACCACGAGGGTGGAGATCAACTCGATCGGGGTGACCAGGATGTACAGCGCCTTCGGCACGCCCGGAGGGAACAACACGTTCTTGAAGTAGCCGAAGAAACCCTGATGCTTGATGCCCGTGGCGTTGTAGACCACCCACACCATCAAGGCGAGGAATGCAGGCAGTCCCATGCGCGCCGTCGCCGGCATCTGCAGGAACGGAATGATTCCCGGCAGGTTGTTCAAGTAGATGAAGATGAACATCGTCAACAGGAACGGAGTCCAGCCCATGCCGGAACGACCCATCGTCTCCATGATGATGTTGCGCTCGACGAACTCGACCGCAATTTCCGCCAGGTTGCGCACACCCTTCGGGGCCTTGCGTGCGTCCTTGGTGGCCGCCAATCCGAAGATCACGATGCCGATCAGCGCAGAGGCGATCGAGATCATCACCACTTTGTTGATGCCCGGGATCAAGTCCTGCCAACGCAAGATCGTGTTGATCGGCGGGAAGCTGAAGCCACGGCCTTCACCAGCCTGAGGCATCAGCCGCTGCGACAGTTCGGCTACGAGAGTTGTTGAGAGCATGATCTTCCTATTTCGGCTAGTTGCCTGTTGTTGAACTCGTGGTTTGCAGGGTTGATTCGGTCTTCTTCGGCTTCAGCCCCGGGAACGCGAGCGAGAGCGAAATATAGCGCATCTCCCAAAACAGCAACCCAACGTGAAGCACGACGAGTGTGAGACACATCGGCACCAGCTCCACCCAGGATTGCTCGCGTACCACGTAGACCGCGACGGCGATGATCGCCATCCGGAAGAGGTAACCGAACAACGTTGCGCCCATCAACAGCGCGTAAGAAATGCGAGCGGCGCGTGAAACCATCCAGGCATTGAGCAAGAAATTGGCCATCACCAAAGCCACGCCATACGCGGCCGACCATGCGCCGTTCACTCCCCAACCAAGCGCACTTGCGCCAACGACGACGGGCGCCACAAACAACGCGCGCTTCGCCAAATCTCGACTGATCGCCGTTTCTGGGCCATCACCGGCGTCGCGCATCGCCAACACCGAAACAAAGGCGGGATCATCGTTCTTCATGAGATCGATGCCTCGCGCGTAGCAGGCGATGACATGGTTCGACGCTGCTCTTCGAGAACGGCCATCTTTGCCGTGTACTCGTAATACATCCGAATGAAATTGCCGACGAGCGAGAACACGACGAGCGAAATCGTGATCCACGGCAGCAAATCAAAGGCCGAGTCGAGCACGAGCCCAATCACGGTGAACACCAGCACGGATAGTGCGATCTCTGCACCACGACCCAATGAATCAGCGCCCGACACCTGCTTCTTCGGCACGATCAACTTGTTGAGCGACTTCATGCGTTCCTATAAAACCGTTCGACGGGGGCTTGTGAAACTCTGAACAAACTACGCCAAACCTAGGCCAGCACACCAATTGCGGCCAAGTGCTCGTGTGTTTGTACCGCTACTCGAGCCCCTCGGCCGAGTTGCGCGACCACCGCGGGTGCA